>JBQCJB010000839.1:0-5710 GCA_051953155.1 Aureliella sp.
GTCAAAGTCAAGGATGCGATCGTCGATCGCATGCGGAGCAAAACCGGTCGCCGGCCCGACACGGGAGCCGAACTGCGCGGGGCCGTCGTCTACCTGTTCTGGCGGAACGATCGCGCGGAGCTCTTTTTGGACACTTCGGGCGAGACGTTAGCCAAGCACGGTTATCGCACCCGGCCCGGTAAAGCGCCGATGGTCGAAGCCTTGGCCGCCGGCACGATCTTGGTCGGTCATTGGAACGCCGCAAAAATGCCGTTCGTCAATCCGATGTGCGGCTCGGGCACCGTCGCTATCGAAGCGGCCCAGATTGCGACCGGCCGCTTTCCAGGCCTGCTGCGGAACAACTACGCCTTCATGCACGTTCGCGGTTACGATCCGAGTTTTTATCGAGCGGAGCTAAAGCAGTTGCAGGCTGCAATCGTCGACCGCGATGATTTGACGATCATCGCTACAGACATCAGCCGGCAGGCGGTCGACATCGCTCGCGCCAATGCCGAGGCGGCGGGCGTCGAGGGCATGATCGATTTCAAGGTGTGCGACTTCGCCGATTCGCCGGTGCCCGCGGAAGGTGGCGTGATTTTTTTCAACCCCGAGTACGGCGAGCGCATGGGCGACGCCAACGAACTGACAGCGACCTATGCCAGGATCGGTGACTTCATGAAGCAGAAGTGCGGCGGCTACTGGGGTTATGTCTTTACCGCAAACATGGACCTGGCCAAGAAGATCGGCCTGAAAACGAAACGCCGACTTGAATTTGCGACCGCCCAGCTCGATTGCCGCTTGCTCGAGTTCGAACTCTATGCAGGTACCCGGCGCGCAGGTCAAGCCAACTGAAATCGCGGACCAGGTTCAGCGTGACGGCCGCCGTTGGCGCCTGACCGCGAGCTACGAATCGGCCGTCTGCAGCATAAGCATCTTTTGGTACAGCCCACCCTGCTCGACCAGTTGCTGATGGGTACCGCGCTCGACGATGCGACCGGCATCCAGCACCAGAATCAAGTCGGCGTGCGTGACGGTGCTCAAGCGGTGTGCGATGGCAAACGATGTCCGACCTTTGAGCAGGCGGCCTAAACTCGCCTGGATCAAACGCTCGCTTTCGCTGTCCAGGTTGCTGGTCGCTTCGTCGAGGATCAGGATGCGCGGATCGGCCAAGATAGCGCGGGCAATCGCCAGCCGCTGGCGCTGCCCGCCGCTGAGTTTAACGCCGCGCTCGCCGATCCACGTTTCGTATCCATCGGACAGCGCGCGAATGAACTCGTCCGCCGCTGCCGCTTGAGCCGCTTCGGCGATCGCCTGGTCGCTGGCCCCGCGACGGCCATAGGCTATGTTTTCGCGGACCGTCCCATCGAAGAGAAAAACGTCCTGTTCGACAACGCCCAACAGCCGGCGATAGGAGTCCAACTGGATGTCGCGCAGCGGTCGACCGTCGAGCAATATCACTCCGCCGGTCGGCGCGTAGAAGCGCGACACGAGGTTGCAAAGCGTCGTCTTGCCGGCGCCGCTGCGGCCGACCAGGGCGACCATCGATCCAGGGGGCACCGAGAAAGAGATGTCTTCCAGGACTGCTTTCTCAGAGCCCGGGTAATGGAAACTGACATTGCGAAACTCGATCGCCCCGGCGACCGCGCCGCGTACAATTTCGATCGCGCCGTCGCCGACATCCGATTCCTCTTCCTCAGCCAAAATATCCAAGACCCGGTCCAGGCCCGCCAGGTTGTTCTGAAAACTCATGGCGCTAGAGGCGATCGAAGCGATCGGTCCCAGTAGCATCGTCAGGTAGACGAGAAACATCATTAGATCGCCGAGCGTCAGCTGGTGATGCAAAATCTGCCAGCCGCCGTAGAGCAGCAGCGCGGTCGACGCCAAGGGAATCAGGACTTCCCAAACAATCTCGATCAGCCGCGTAGCCCACCAAACCATCAACTGCTGCCGAGCCAGTAGGTGCGTGCCGCGAATAAAACGATTCGCCTCGCTCTTGTCGCGGGCGAACGTGCGGACGACCCGGATCCCGCCGAACGTTTCGGTGGTCGTGCTGTCGATCTGCTGTCGCCGCGTGCGGATGTCTTTGTACAAGGGGCGGACGCGGTGAATCCACGTGCGATGCGTGACCCATACAGCCGGCAATAACAACAGCCCGCCGAGCATCAATCGCCAGTCAACGATCAGTAGCACCAGCAGGCTGCCCAGCAGCTGGATGATTGCCTGCCAGGGATTGTAGAGCATGTTGAAAATCAAGTCGGCCACGCCGCCGGCATCCTCGCGGATCAGGCTGGTGGCACCGCCGCTTTTCAGCGCCTGCACCCGGTGCAGGGGCAGCCGCATAGCGTGCGCGAAAACCCGCCGGCGCACGTCGGCCTGGACCATATTGACCGCCTTGGTCGCGTACCAGCGTCCCCAGAGATGGATAGCGGTCCGCACGATCGTGATGGCGCATACGGCAATCGCAATCCACCACAGCAGTTGCATCGGCGAACTGGAGGGCACGTACGGCTCGAGCCACCGCGGTAGCGGCTTGGGCGGATCGGTGAGCACATGGTCGATTGCTAGCTTGGTGCCAGCGGGAGGCAACAAGCCCAGCAGGGTCGAAACGGTCAGGGTGGCTAGAGAGAAGGCGACGTCGCGCTGGTGGCCGGCCAATTGCCGCCAGAATTCACGCAGCAGTTGCCAGGAAGTGCGCTGCCGGGCTCGTTTGCTAGCCTTGTCGCCAAGCCCATCCCCTTCGGATTCCTGCACGCGGCGCGCGAGTTCGTCGCGGTATTCCTGGTAGCGTTGGCGACTGGTTGGCTTCGGCATACACTTTCGTCGCCGCGGTCGGGCTCGGATCTCGAGGGCTGCACAGGGTCAAACGTTCAAGTAGAACGGATCGCCGCCGGCTCGACAACTGAGCATCAAAACTGGCGTATCCGTCGCCTGGCTTTCCGGCTAGACTGCCCGCCGTGAACCTGCGCGCCTGGGTGGCGCGCAGCGGAAGAGTTGGACTGTCACTTGTCAGCTAAGGATGGCTGCATGTATCGCTGGCTGCTGTGTTGGCGTTATCTGCGCACGCGCTACATCGCGCTTGCATCGGTCGTGAGTGTCACGCTGGGCGTGGCAACTCTCATCATCGTCAACAGTGTGATGGACGGCTTTACCGAAGAGATGCAGGAAAAGATGCATGGCATCCTTTCCGATGTGATCGTCGAAAGCCACAGTTCTTCGGGGCTGCCCAATCCGGCCATCTTTACCGATCGCATTCGCCAAATTCTCGGTGACGAGTTGGAAGGCATGACGACGGTCGTGCATGTGCCGGCGATCGTAGCCATCAGTTGCCAGGGCGAGACGGTTACGCGGCAGATCAACCTGATCGGCATCGACACCGGTAGTTATGCCACGGTCAGCGATTTCAGCAAGTTCCTGTTGCATCCGGACAATCGCGACAAACTCAGCTTTGCTCTGCGGGAGTCGGGTTACGCTCCCGACCGCCCGGGTTTTCCCGAATCGGGCTGGATCTATCGTCGCCGGGTCGCGAAGACTCAAAAACGCTGGCAAGAACTGCAGGATCAAATCGAAGCCGAGCGTCAGCGCAATGAACGCTTGCGCGCTCAAATCGATCGCGCCGGAGAGTCGACCGAAGACGCGTCGCAGAGCGCTGCTGGGGAGCCGTCAACTTCGCAGGGCGATCTGGCAACTAGCGGCTTACCCGCCTCGCCGCCACCGCTGCCGGGCGAACCCGGCGGGCTGGCTCTGGAAAACGTAGCCCAGCCTGCGGCCCCGCCTCCGTCGAGCGCTTCCAATGCAAGTTCTCTCCTGGGCGGACACCTGCCGAGCTTCGATTCGATCTCTGCTTCGACCAGCGACGGCAAAGCCCGCGTTTTCGATCCGGGCCAGTCGCAGCATGACGGTATCGTTTTGGGGATCGGCGTAGGCACGAGCCGCTATCGCAATTCGGCCGGCGAAGTGACCGACTTTTACTACGTGCATCCGGGCGATGACGTCACGGTGACCTTTCCCACCGCGGGCAGTCCGCCGCGCGCGGTCAATGAAAAATTCACCGTGGTCGACTTCTACGAAAGCAAGATGAGCGACTACGACATGACGTTCGCCTTCGTGCCGCTGGACAAACTCCAGCAGTATCGCGGCATGATCGATCCGACGTCGAAAGTCTCCGCGGTCAGCTCGATTCAATTGCGTTTGCGTAAAGGTGCCGATCTCAATCTGGCCCGTGATCGCCTGCGAGCTGCCTTTCCAATGGAATTGATGGTCCAGGTCAGCACTTGGCGCGATCTGCAAGGCCCGCTGCTGGCGGCGGTGCAGATGGAGACGACCATCCTCAACATTCTTCTATTCCTGATCATCGCCGTGGCCGGCTTCGGCATCCTGGCGACCTTTTTCATGATCGTGGTCGAGAAGACCAAGGACATCGGCATTCTCAAGTCGCTCGGCGCGCCGGGCACGGGAATCGCCTCGATCTTCATGGGCTACGGCGTTCTGCTCGGAGCGGTCGGCGCGGGAGTCGGCGGCGTGCTGGGACTGCTGTTCGTGGCCTACATCAACTCGATTGCCGACGTGCTGGAATTCGTCACCGGGCAAGAGGTTTTTGACCCGACCATCTATTACTTCGACAGTATCCCGACGGCAGTTCATCCGTGGACAGTTGTTTGGGTCATCGCCGGTTCGGTACTGATCGCGGTGGCAGCCAGCGTGCTGCCAGCCCTGCGAGCGGCCCGCATGCGACCCGTGGAGGCTTTGCGTTATGAATGATTGTGTCGACGGTTCTACAGCTCGCACGACTCCTCGCCGCCGCGACGTCGTTGATGTCGGACCGGTCAAGCCGCTCGGCGCGCAGGCCGATTTCGTGGCCCCGGACCAGGAACCCAGCGTCGTCATCGCCGGCCGCATCCCACTTCCCGGCCCGTGCGAGCCGGTCCTCGAAGCTCGGCAACTGACCAAGATCTACCGCAAGGGGCGCAACGAAGTCCAAGTGCTCTGCGGCTGCGATTTCCAAGCCGAGCAGGGCAAGGTCACGGCGATCCTGGGCCAAAGCGGTTCGGGCAAGAGCACGCTGCTGCATTTGCTCGGCACGCTGGACATGCCCGATGAAGGCGAGATCACCTTCGAGGGTCAGCGCATCGACAATCTTTCGCGCCGGCGTCGCGACGAATTTCGCAACCGCCACCTGGGGATGATTTTTCAGTTCTATCATCTGCTGCCGGAGATCACCACGCTGCAAAACGTGATGATGCCGCTGATGATCCAGCAGGGGATGTTCAACTATCTGCGAACGCGAGCCGCGCACCGGGCGCGGGCCCAGCATCTGCTCGAGCGCGTCGGCTTGGGGCATCGCTTGGGGCACAAGCCGCGCGAACTGTCCGGCGGCGAGATGCAGCGGGCGGCCATCGCTCGGGCTCTGGTCGGCAATCCACGCCTGCTGCTGGCCGATGAACCGACCGGCAACCTCGATCGCGAGACCGGCCGCACGATTCTGCAGCTGCTCTTGGATCTCAACCGCGAGCAAGGCTTGACGATCGTGATGGTCACCCACGACGAGTCCATCGCCGCCGACTGCGACCGCGTCATCCGCCTAGAAGACGGCCGCATCGCCGCCTGAGCTTAAGCACCAGAATCGCATTAGACTCGCCTTCGCCCCGAGCATTTGTTCAGAACAGTCTTTTTCCCCGCCCCGCGCAGTAGTTGACATCCGTCTCCCCCTCGCCCCGCTTCGGGGAGAGGGGGC
>JBQCJB010000840.1:0-3111 GCA_051953155.1 Aureliella sp.
CATCTAACCAATCGGCCAGCGAACCGGGCGCCTGCCGCAGCAGCTGGACGGTGACCGCGGCCAACCAAGCCGAGGCGGTTGGCGTTCCATACTGGTCTGCCCAGGCGACCACGGGATCGCGCTCGAGCGCCTGATCGATCCACGCGTCGACGAAATTCGTGCGGTTGGCCGAGTAAAGCCAGTTGGTTCGCAGGACCAGGTGCGGCGCTTGGCTGCTGCAGACCGCCTCGCTGCCAATGCTCTTGGTCCGGGCATAGTGGCTGCGTGGCTCGACCGGATCGGTCTCGCGCCAGGCGTGATTGCCTCGCCCACCATAGACCAGGGAAGTGCAAAAGTGGATGACGGGAATATTCAACTTGCGAGCTTCCTCGGCGACCAGCATCGGAGCCGTCGCGTTGATCAACTGTGCCTCGCGCGGATAAGCTTCGCAGGCATCGATGTCCGTCATGGCAGCCGCGTTGACGATCAAGGTCGGCCGGAGATCGCGAATCGCGCTGCGAAGGCTGGCTGGCCGCGTCAGATCGACCTCGACGACGCTCTGGCCGCGACCGCGAGCCGTCGCGCCGCGGCAAGCGCCGACGACGTTGCCCAGCGACCGAAGTTCGCGGCACAGATCCTTTCCTAATTGTCCACGGCAGCCGAGCACCAAAATCTGCTCGCCCCGCCTGGCCGAGCGCGGCTGGGCGGCGACGTGCGCGGCAAAGCTGAAAATAGGTTCCTCGGCCTGCGTCTGGTGGGTCTCGTGCGACTGAAGTGTTTCGTGTGCCTGGAGTGTTTGGTGAGCTTGGAGGGTTTCGTGAGACTGGTCGGCGGCGTGGTCAAACGTCGACAGACGCTCCGCGGGAATCTCGTTCAGAGTGGTGCTCGGACGGCGGTGGCTGGCGAAAGTGAAGGCCGTCTCGGGCCAATCGATCTGCAAGTAGGGTTCGCGCCAGTCCAGCCACTGCCACTGGTCCTGCGGATCATGCGAAAGCCGTTCGTCGATGACGGCCGAGTCGCTGAGGATCTGGTAACCACAGGCCAAGCCGATCGGCATGTTCAAACATTGTGGATTGTCGGCTGAGAGTTCAAAGGTTTCGCACTGGCCAAAGGTCGGACTGCCGCGGCGCACGTCGACGACGACGACGAATGCTTCGCCATGGATGCAGCGGAGGCGACGGACGCCTGGTCGGCTGGCGTCGAAATGCGGCTCGCACAGAAATCCGGCTCGGGCCGTCACCGTCCGTTCGTATCCGAGCTCCGGCAGCTTGGCCTGCGAAGAGGAGGAGAGCCAGCGGCTTTCGGCAACCAGCGTGCCTGGACCGTCGTGGGCGAGCTTGGGAGTGGCGATCTCCAAACCTTCAATGTGCGAACGCTCGGTCATGTCGTGGGCCTCTCCGGGAACAAGCGGGCGAAACGTTTGCCTAAGGCTTGCTAAAAGGTGCGAGCTCATGCGCGCAAACGCGCGGGGCTCCTCGTGGGTGTGGGTGGCGGAGCATACCAAACCGTCGCCGGAGGGCGTCAAGGTCATCTGCGGGGCCTTGAGGCGGGGTGATGCGGCGATTACGCACGCGACTCGGTGCGGACCGCGGCGCCAGTTCGCGTCCTGCGGCGCGGGAATCGCTACAATTAAGCGTACTAGTTCCTTGCGGAAGCGAGGCGCCGAGGGCGGTCTCAACTGTCCCGCCGGAGGCCCCCGGAGACTTGCGTTTTTCATCTTGGTGCGCGGGTTGCGACGTCGTCATGAAGAGTTCCAATCTAAACCCCGTCGACAATTATCTTGCCGGAAGTTGGGAAGCCCTGGGCAACGGCGCGCCGGTGCTCGTGGCGCTGGCGCAGATTTGCAGTGCAGCCTGGACCGGGCGGCGAGTGGCCGGCGTAACACCGGCAGTAACCGCGGCAGAGCCAGCAACGCCAGGTAATGCGGGTTCCCTGACGGGGGAAGCGGCTTCGCAGCCGGACCTGTTCGGTTCCATTGACGGGCTCAGCGGCGAAGCGTTAGCGATTTTGCACGCCGCCGGCCAGCGCGGGATCATCGAGCTGAAAGCGGTCAATACGGCGTTCGACGCGGCGGCCCGCCTGCTGGCGGTCTATGTCGAGGAAAGTGACGAACGCACCGTCGCCTTCCGCGATGCGCATCGTCCCGAGGTCACGGTCCGCTTTCTGGATGGGTTTCGCGAACTCTGCCAGCGTGGATTTGTGATCCATCACATCTACCGCGATTTTTCTTTGTCGCCAATTGGCTTTGAAGTTGCACGGACGATCTCGCGCGAGCAAGTGCGGCGATGGTTGGATATGGCGACTGAATTTGGATTGCATGACTGATGGGACGCCCGGAACGTACGACTTTCGTTCTCTGTATTGTGTTGGCTATCGTTCTTACGGGGATCATCTTCTGGCTGGGCCGCCCCGAATCGGCCGGTTCGCTCTCGGGCCTGGTTTCCCAGACGCGGCCAATTGCGACTACGGGCGACCAGGCGGGATCGGATGCGTCGGACCTGGTTGGCGCTCCGGCGGTTGCCTCCAGTGCGGCGCATCCCCTGGATCCAGCCTTGGACATCGCCCGCCGCGCCCTGGCAAAATTCAATCGCGATGTGGACGACTATACGGCGACACTGGTCAAGCGCGAACGCATCGCCGGTTCCCTGGGGACCGAAATGCGGATGGCCGTCAAGGTTCGCACGCGTCGCAGTGAAGGAGGGCAACTTGTCAGGCCCCTGCAGGTCTATTTAAAAGTCCTCGATCCGTGGCTGGCGCGAGGCCGCGAAGTCATTTGGACCGAGAACAAAAACGACGGCAAACTGATCGCGCACGAAGGGGGGCTGAAGAATGTCATGCGCGTGTCGCTCTCACCGACCGATACGCTGGCCATGCTGGGCAACAAGTATCCGATTACCGAGATCGGGCTGGCCAAACTGATGGAAAAATTGATCGAGAAGGGCGAGCGCGATAAGCTGGCAGGGTTGTGTCAGGTGACGATCAAAGACGATGCCGAGGTCGGAGGCCGGCGTTGCCAGTTGATTCAAGTGACCCACCCGGAGCGCGATCCACGCTTCGATTTCCACATTGCCCAGATCTTCCTCGACACCCAACGGCAGATCCCGCTGCGCTACGCGGCGTTTCTCTGGCCGG
>JBQCJB010000841.1:0-2660 GCA_051953155.1 Aureliella sp.
CGGGCAGGGCTGCCGCGTGATCGTCACCGAGATCGACCCGATCTGCGCCCTGCAAGCAGTCATGGAAGGTTACGAAGTCAAGACGATCGACGACGTGATCGACCAGGCGGACATCTTCATTACCACGACCGGTAACAAAGACATCATCACCGTCGAGCACATGAAGCGGATGAAGGACCGGGCGATCATCGGCAACATCGGCCACTTCGACAACGAGATCGACATGGCTGGCCTCTACAAGCTGGAAAAAGCCGGCAAGGTCGAGCGAGTGCGCATCAAGCCGCAGTACGACATGTTCCGTTTCAAGGAAACCGGACGCAGCGTGCTCGTGCTGGCCGAAGGACGCCTGCTGAACCTGGGCTGTGCGACGGGCCACCCGAGCTTCGTCATGAGCAGCAGCTTCACCAATCAGGTGCTGGCTCAGCTGGAACTCTGGACCGAGCGCAACAGCGGCAAGTACGCCAACAAGGTATACGTTCTGCCGAAGAAGCTGGACGAAGAAGTCGCGCGGCTGCACCTGGCCAAGCTGGGCGTCAAGCTGACCCAGCTGACTCAGGATCAAGCCGACTACCTGGGCGTTCCGGTCGAAGGTCCTTACAAGCCCGACCACTACCGCTACTAAGCTCGATCACTCGGGAGGCATCCCGTGCCTAAGGGTGCCTAACAGCGGTTAACGACACGACTCAACCGGCGGCGGCCAAAAAGCTTTGGCTTCAGGACCGACCTGATCCGCCGCTCGGTTGAACTGATGGGCAGGCGCCGCTCCCGCCTTGGTGCTCGCTGGGAATGCTCGACCAGGCGACCTTGGCGTGCGTGCCTCCCCCCTTGGGCATTTTCTTTCGATCGAGCATTCTGGACTCGAATTCGAAGTCCTTAGTGATCCTGACCACGAGAAGTTTGTTGAAGTTACCGGCACGCTTCACCAGCACTCGCTGGGAGCGCTTCTCTGGCGAGATGGTTTTGACCTCGACGTAATCGTTGCCGAGTTTGCCGTCAGAACCGGGCGTCTTTGGCTTGTGCCGCTTGATGCCGTATTTCACCTCGGCGTACAGTTCCCCGAGTTCGCCCCAGATTTGCAGGTAGCGCCCAGTCGTCGCGTAATAGCTGGCCGCATTCGCAGCCAAGGACTCAAACAGTTCGGATATGCCTGAGTCGACGCATGGATACTTTTGTTGCAATTCCTGTCGGTAGAGTTGCTGGTTGATCCATTCCCAACTTATCCATTCGCCATCGTCGTAGACCCCGTCTGCTGAGCTTTCCATGGGTCGGCCATTCATTGAACAACGCAGCATGGTCGTCATCCGCCTTTGATCGAGACGCGCCACCCAGTGGCGAACTAGTAGCTGACAGTGGTTAAGCAGGTAGCGGTGCAGAGAATCTTCTTCGCACCTCGGGCTGTTTTTGGCTCGTGGCTGCAGCGGCGGCTGGCGGCAAACTCGGTTGGGCTGCGAACTGACGATGGCATGCCGCAGTCATCCCCCAAGCCGCAAAGAGCAGCGTGTTCTCGATCGCTGAAAAGGAGACTTCGTGGAAGGCCATTTGGAAGGCGTGTACACCGGCCACGGCGACGGCAACGATGGCCACTCCTCGGGCCCACTGCGGTGCGGCCGGGCTTCGCCAAAGCGCCCACATCCGCCGCAGGAAAGCAATGAAGACGGCCAGGTAGAGGCAAAAGCCGACTAAGCCCAAATCGACCAGCAGGCTCAAGAAACTGTTGTGGTGCACGTAGCCGCGGATCGATTCCAGCCGCAGTTCGGTCGAGCGGTCTGCCAGATACGGCCGATTGGCTACCTGGAATTGGTTGAAGCCAAAGCCGCCGATCGGTCGGTCCTGAAACATCTTCAGCGAAACATAAGCAAAGCTGGCCCGCATGTATGTGCTCTCGCGCGTCTCGGCGGCGGAGTATTCCCGCTTGAATGCGATCAGGTCGGGACCTTTGATCGCCAGCACCAGAACCGCGCCGGCCAACAGTCCGACGACGGCCAGCCGCCGCAGCCCTCCGGTCAGGCAGCAAGCGACCAACAGCACGGTGATCATCGCAGCTCCCATCCAAATGCTGCGGGTATACGTCAGAAAGATCGCCAACAGATGCAGCGGCACCAACGCCGCAACGGTCAACCACAGCGGCTTGCTCCTGGGTCGCAACCACACGGTGAACACGACCAGGCAGGTCGTGACCAGCAGTAGGCACATACCGAGCCGGACCGATTGCAGCATCGGCCCGCGAGCGCGACCGAAGTGAATGCCCAGCCGCGGGTCGGCGATGAATCGCGGGAACACGAACTGCCATAACTGGGCGACTTCGCAAATGGCCGTTAGCGACAGGTAACAGCCCAGCAGTCCCAGGGCCCACATCGCCCCGTGCATCTGCTTGCCTTCGATTCGGCTGAGGCGCAGCACGGCGAAGATAATCAGTGGCACCAGGTAACCATTGATAAAGTGCATCAGCGTCGGCGGCTGGCCTTTGATCGCGATGCCCAGCGGCTGGGTGAAGGTTCGGAAGCTCAGCCACAGGAAGAATAGTCCCAGCAGCAGATCGGTCGCTTCCAACCGGAACTCGGCCAGTTCGCCTCGATACCACTTCAGGGCGAACTGCGCCAGGATCACCGCCAACCACAGGCGGTCGAGCGTCCAGGTCAATCCGGCGGCGTCGAGACTGA
>JBQCJB010000842.1:0-4925 GCA_051953155.1 Aureliella sp.
CCTGGCCGAACAATGCGGCCTGCTGCTGAGCGAGTTCTTCGCCGCCAAACGCCGCTTGGGCAAGAAGTAGGCCCAGGACCCGGAAGTCAACTCAGGGTTTGATCGAATCGAGCAGCGAGGCGATGCAGTTCTCGACGGTGACGCCCTCGGCCTCGGCTTTGTAGTTCAGCAGCACGCGGTGGCGCAGTGCCGGCGCGGCCAGCGCTCGGATGTCTTCGCTGTTGGCATGATCTCGGCCGTCGAGCAGCGCCCGAGCTTTGGCGCCGAGAACTAACGTCTGGGCCGCGCGGAGTCCCGCGCCCCAGCTGACCCACTCGTTGACGAACTTGGTTGCTTCCGGTCGGCCGGGGCGAGTGGCTTCGACCAAACGCACGGCATAGTCGGCCGTCTCGTTAGCGATCGGCACGCGGCGGACGACCTCTTGAAAGCGCAGCACATCGGCGCCGGTGAACAATTGCTCGATCGACTCGGGCTTGCGCGACGTGGTTTGCAGCACCACCGACAACTCGTCGGCGTGCGGCAAGTAATCGATCATGACGTTGAACATAAAGCGGTCGAGCTGGGCCTCCGGCAGCGGGTACGTGCCTTCCATTTCGATCGGGTTTTGCGTGGCCAAAACGAAAAAGGGTTCCTCGAGCGTATAGACTTTGCCCGCGACGGTCACCTGATGCTCTTGCATGGCCTCGAGCAAGGCCGCTTGGGTTTTGGGAGGCGTGCGGTTGATCTCGTCGGCCAAGATGACATTGGCAAAGACTGGGCCGTGAACGAACTTCATCATGCGGCGGCCGTCCGCGTCTTGCTCCAGGATCTCGGTACCGGTAATGTCCGACGGCATCAGGTCGGGTGTGAACTGGATGCGTTGGAATTTCAAATGGAAGATCTGGGCCACGCTGCGGACCAGCAGCGTCTTGGCCAGCCCGGGTGCTCCGGTGATCAGGCAGTGCCCGCCGGCCAGCAAACTGACCAACAGCTGCGAGACGACTTCCTTTTGGCCGATGATCGTCTTGGACAGTTCCTGATCGATCCGCGCGCGGCTGTCGCGCAAGTGCTGAACGATTTGCTCTTCGTCGGATACCGAAAGTGTGGCGAAGTTCACGACTGGGCGGCCTTTCTTCAGTGAGTCATGGCGTAGGTCACGATATTGATGCCGAGCGGATACGCTTTCTTGACCGAGAACTCTTCAAAATACCATGGCTTCTCTCCTTCGCGTTCCCAGCCGTCGCCGAGATCGGTGTTGTGGCAAATGAAGACCATGATGCGACCGGCATCATCATAGATAGCCTTGTAGTACGGCGTGCTGGTATCGCTATCGTAGCGCGGTTCCCAGGTGATGATGCGATCGCCGGCCTGGTACGCATTGCCGATTGCCGGAACTTGCGGCTTTTCTTTCAAGTCGTAAACACAGTGAAAAATCTCGTGCTCCAGCGGCACTTCCAGTGGCTCGCGGTCTGGAAACACGCGTTTGATCTCCTGATAGAAATTTCGCCATTCTAGTTCGCCCCAGAAATCGTCGACCATCATGAACCCGCCCCGAAAGCAATACCGCCGCAGGGCCACGACCTCTTCATCGCTCAGCATCAACCGCCCGGGCTCGATCATGTACAGAAACGGGTAGTCGAAAATGCGGTCCTCGGTCAGCCTCACCACGACCGGATCGGGATTGACCTTCAGGGTAGTCAATTGCTGCAGCCGCAAAGAGAAATTCAAATCGCTGTCGGGGTAGTCGGTCCGCCAGCCGCCTCCGCTTCCTTCGGAATGCGAGTCATAGCGCACGCGGGCAAAGGTGAAGGTGTCCTTCAAAAAATCCTTGTCGACCTCCCAGGTCGGCACGTCGCCGCGGTCGAGCGTCACCGGGCCGTCGTCATCCCAGCGACTCCAGCCGCGACCGCGTCCGCGTCCGTAACGCTGCCAGGCCACCAACGAACTGGCCAATAAAACGAGGATCAAGCTCGAGAGCAACACACTGCGGCGAGTCATCATAACCGAGCGCCCTTCGCGTCATTGTTGGCCAAATAAAATGCGTTCAAGTCACTCCCAGCGGATCACTGCCCTGGCCGGCCTGCGCGCGAGCCGCGCTGCGGCGCGGGCGGCTTGCCTTCGAGGTCGGGGCGGGCCCGCAACGGTGGAGCCGGCGGATGGGCCTCCGCGTCTGGCAAGCTGGCGCGGGGCTGGTCCGCCGCGCGTCGCGCGGCCTCGCGCTCGGCCGCGACGCGCACCAGCAAACGCTGCGCGGCCCGATACCGAGGCGTTTCCTCCAGGGCAACCAGCAAATGCTCGCGAGCCGACTCCCAATCCTTTAACTCTGCCCGAGCCTCCGCCAATTGATAATGCAGCCCGACCGGATCGATCGGTTCGAGCTCCAAGAGCGCTTGATACGCCTTTGCAGCGGCAGCCGGCTTGTCGGTGTGCCTGGCCGCTTCGGCCAGCGCCGTATGTCCGGCGCTGGTCAGCGGCTGGACAGCCAGAAGCAGTTCGGCATAGTGGGCTACCTCGGGCCATTGACCTGCGGCCCGAGCCAATTCGATCAGCCGCACGAGAGCCGGCAGATTGTCGCTGGAATGCGTGATGATCCGCTCGAGCGTCTTGCGTTCCTCTTCGGTCCGCTCCAGCTGGCGATAGACCAAGGCCAGTCCCTCCAGCGTTCCGCCACTCTCGGCGTCGTCCGGCCAGAGTTTATCCAGTCGGTTCAGCACGTCGAGCGCAGCGGACCATTTCTCCGCGTCCATGTGCCGCCGCGCAAGCAGGCGCAGAGCCTTGGCGTGTGTGGGATGTTCCTTGACCAGTTCTTCCAGCTCCGCCAGTGGGATGCGCGGCGGAATCTCAGCCTCTTCGTCGGGTTTTTCAGAGAACAGCTCGTTGGCCTTGGCTTGCGCATACTCTTGGAAGTCGGCATCTAGCGCGGCCGCCTGGCCGAAATTGCGCTCCAGGGCTTCGTGCATCGGCACGCCGGCTCCCAGGTCGACCAGCAGTTTCTTCATCCGTGCCGCCCCATGCTGCTGGATCAAATAGCGAACCGCCAAGGAAGATTCATAATAAGCGAACTGCAAGTGCATCGGCGAAGCTGGTTGCATGAAAGCGCTGCTGAGCTTCGACAGCGGCACGAACTCTTTGCCGAGAATCATTTGGCGATATGTCGGATTCATCGACTGCCCCCAGCTCGGATCGCGCTCGACCTCCTCGTAAACCGAAATGCCTTCGCTGAGCCAACGCGGCATGCGGTTGTTGGTCTTTTGCAGCGTGACCACGTGACAGAACTCGTGCCAGAGGACACTTTGCCAGTTCGAAGGGGCTTCGCCTTGCGAGGCCGGGCTGTTGGCGGTGATCAGATTGCCAAAGCAAACGCCCAAGAAGCCCGCGCCGCCTGGGAGGCCGAAGGTGCGTATCGCAAAATCGCTCTGCTGCGGAAAGATCTCGACGTTCACGGGCGCGTCGATCTGATGCTCGTACTTTGCGCACAGCGTCTTCTTCGCTTCGGTCAGCAATTCGATGACACGGTCGCCATAGATGCGGGCCTCGCGCGAGTCCATCCGGACGATCAGGCCCGGCGCCTCGAGCGTTGTGAACTGCGCCAACCGCTCGCGGAGCGTGCGGAGGTTCGCGGCGACGACATTGTATTTGTCCGCCTGTGAAACCTGATCGACCATTGCCCAGCCCTCATCGGTCGCGCCGACCCGCAGCAGATCCTGAGCGAGCTGAAAGCGTGCCGGTGCGAAGTTGGGATCGAGCAGCACCGAGCGACGCAGGTACTCGACCGCATCGGCAAAGCGATAGAATCGCGACAGTTTGCGGCCGATCTCGTAATCGACGGCCGGGTTCTGAGCCCAAGACGCCAACGCTTTCGAGCGGCATTCGCCTTCTTCGCGATACTGTCCGCGCAGATGCTTGATCACGGCCCTCAGGGCCCAAGCCTTGGGATGCTTGGCGTTCGTCGACAAGACCTCGTCGATCAGTTCGTCCGCCGCATCCAGCTCCTCTGCGTCGAGCTTGCTCTCGCAGCGCATCAGCAGGCTGTCGGCGTGCCAAGGATTCAGTTCGAGGGCTTTCTGCAAAGCCTCCGTGGCCTTCTCACTATCGGAAGGACTCCACGCGCGGGCGAGCAGGTAATGGATGTGCGGATCGTCTGGCGTCAGCTTGGCGGCCCTGCCCAGCGCATTGACCGCTTCTTGAAAATCGTTCTTGCTCAGGGCCAGTTCGGCGATAGCGATGTGAGCTTCGACGAACTTGGGGTCGCTCTTGAGCGTCCTGTCGAAGAACACATCTAGCACTTCGCGGGCGTCTTCGCCGACGCTGATGAAATACTTGCCCAGGGCGACCATGTTGTCGCGGTCCGAGAAGCGATACGGTGCGGCCCGGAGCAGCGACGGTATCTCGGTCAGCAGCGTGCGAGCCTCGGCATTGTGCCCGGCGAATCTCAGGGCCTCGACCGCCAATAGCCGCAGCGAGATGCTGGCCGAGAATTTCTCTTTGACCTGCTGGTAAACGTCGGCCGCCGCCTGGTACTCGCCCTGAGCCATCAAGGCCTGCATGAGCAGCTTTGACCAACCGTCATGCCAGATGCCCCGTTCGACTTCAGCCCGGGTGACTTCGATGCACTGGTCGTACTGACCGTGATGGAACAGTTCGGTGGCCTCGTCCAAGTCCGCCGCGTGGGCGGGCCCGGCTGCGAGGATCGTCACAGCACACGACCAGAGCATCGCTGCCAGCGCCAACCATCTGCGGCAGTTCCACCGATCTTGGCTCTTCGACACAACGCTCTCCATCATTCGCAGGAAACGATCGCGATGGAACGGCTCGAGGGAACAAGACGACAACTAGAAATTGTAGGCGGGATTTTCGGGGTCGAAGTCGATGTCCTTCAGTCCCACATTCAGTTGGACGTCCAGGTAAGTATACTCCTCTTCCAACGGCGGCGGGTCGCCCGGCTC
>JBQCJB010000843.1:0-3231 GCA_051953155.1 Aureliella sp.
GGAAACGAACGTGGTGCCGCTGGGGAGCGTGTCCGTGGCGACAACGTTGGTGGCTGATATCGCCCCGTCGTTGGACAGCGCCAGCGTGTAGGTCAGTTGGCTGCCCGGCACGACCGGGTCGGGCGCATCGGATTTGACCAAAGAAATGTCGACTTGGGGCACGAAGCCGAAGTCGAGCGTCAGGTTCGAGTTGGTGTCGGTGTCGCCATCGGTGGTCGGTTCGCCGCCGGCTACCAAGGTCAGGGCTGCGGTTGCGACGACGCTGCCGACGACCGCTCCGTTGTCGTCGTCATCGATATCGCCATCGGGATCGGGAGCCGGGTCATTGCCGCTGCTGGTCACATAACCGAACAGAGGCGCTGAGGCGATGAACTGGCTGGCCGGAATGACCGCGATGTAATCGCCGGGCAAGAGATCGTCGAACAAGTAATTGCCGCTGGCATCGGTCGTTTGCGTACCGACCAGCGTGTCGACGCCGCTGTCATAGCTGCCGTTGGTATTGGTGTCGCTGTACAGTTCCACAGAAACGCCCGCGATGCCCGACTCGCCCGCGTCCTTGACGCCGTCGTTGTCAACGTCGCTCCATACCAAGTTGCCGATCGACATCGCATTGAGGTTGGCAATGTTCGACGTGGCGACCGAACGTCCTACCGTCTCGAATAAATCGATCTGGCCGTTGGCGTCTCCGGTGTCCAGTTCCAACTGGATCGCATTGATATTCGTAAAGTCCGCTCCGGTCCCACCGCCGGTCGTAAAGTCGGCAAAGCGGGCGATCAACGTGCCGGTCGCTGCTCCGCCGGTATTGTCGATCGGTACCGTAATCGTCGAGTAATCGGTGGCGGTCGAGTAAACGCGGATGATGACGTTGGTCGCGGACTGATCGGCGCCCATCGTCAAGCGGAAGGCCAGGTTCGCTCCGGCGTTGGTCAAATCGACACCGCCCAATCCCGTGCCATCGACGACGCTGGCGTCCGATTCGTTCAAGCCGTCGTAAGTGATCAGTCGCGAACCGTCGCTGCCGGCGGCTGCGTTGAATTCGAGTATGCCGGCGGTGGCCGTGTTGGCGATCAGGTCGATCGAGGTTCCACTACCCAATTCGGCGAACAGTTCGCGCTGGCCCCCGAGCGCTTCGGCCGCTGCTACGGCGTTAGAGTCCGCGACGCCCACGGACGTGGATGTGACGCTCTGGTCGGTCGAGAAGGAATCGATCGTCTCTCCAGCGGCGCCGGCTGCGTCGCCAGCGGTGATGGTTACCGTCTTGACCGTTTCGCTCGAGCGCTGCACCTGGCCGCTGACGGCGGCCTGCTGGACAAAGTAGGTGCCGGCAATCAGATCGTCGAAGGTGTAGATGCCGCTGGCGTTGGTCGTGGTCGATGGCAGGGCAACGTCGTCGCCGCCGCCACTGTCGAAGGTGCCGTTGCCGCCATCGCGGTACAACTCGACTGTCGCGCCGCTGATCCGCGGGTCGTCGCCAGTCAGACCGTTATCGGTCAGGTCCGTATAAACTGTTCCAGTGATCGACCCGAGGTCGCTCGCCATCAGTTGACGGCGTTCGAGAGATTCCACACGCAATCGACGGGCATGGATCGTACGCTTGCGAGACTTGCTGATACGTCCAAACAGTTTGTCGAGAAAACTACCCATTGAAGCAGGCCCTTCCCTGAAACGCCACTAAACACAGAGAGCTCGACCAATCCGAATCGAGTTGGTCGAGCTTCTCGGCAATTTCCCAGTAGGGCAGCGATCCGTTCGCTTTCCTACCAGCGAATGTCAGCACCGAAACTCAAACCTTGTACCCAATAATCGGAAGATGCGAACTGAAACTCCGGTCTGAGTGCGCCAGTAACTGGATTCGATTCTGGTGGAAACAGGTTGGGATTGAGGTCTAGGTTGACCTGATCGCCCGGTCGGACGACGTTGCCCCAGTAAATAAGGCTGTATCCGGTCGTCAAACGTACATTTCGCGATAATTGATAGCCTAGGGTCAGCCCAAGTTCCGGGATCATCGCAAAATTGTTGCGTTCGTAGGTGCCGATGTTCGTACGTTGGGCCAGAATCCCCGTATTGTAGGTGGTGCTTGTACCGTTATCGACGCTGGTGGTAGTGCCGGCGATCGTTACCGTCTGGCGGTTGTTGCCGATGCCGACTCGCATCAGGCTGTCCAGGCTCCACAGGCCGCGACGCCGCTGCCAGATCACGCCGATCTCACCGCCGTTGAACTGGTTGCGGGTGTCGAAGCGGTCTCCGATGTCAAAACTGCCCGGGTCGCTCGTCAGACGCGACTGCGAACGCTCGTGAATTGCTAGCGACTCTTTCAATTCGTAGTAGCGGTAGCCATAAGTGCTATCCAGTCGCGACGATGTGGGCACCGTCGTGCAGCAGATCGGCGAGTAGGCACAGCCGCTGGAGTTGCACAGCGAGTGACGGAAGCGAGCCGCCGCTCCGTTCAGTTCACTGGTCACATCGACGGCCACCGAGCCGCTGATCAGGTTCGGAAACGCGATCAGGTCGGCATCTTGGGCTCCGGTGGTGACGTTAAAAAACGGCCGGGCCAGGATCGGCGTTCCGGTCGATTGCTGGAAAAAGCTCTCAGTGCGTTGGCCGAGACCGAAGTACTCGCCTTCGATCCCAAGGCCGGGGCAGCGATCGAACCAGCTGCCGAAGCGGATCCGGCCGCCGGAACGCGAGCCGTCCAGGGCGCTATTGTCGCCGCCGTAGAGCACGCCGGCTGCTGGTAAAACACCTGCGGCCGATTGGGCGGTGCCCGTGCCACTGGTCGTTACCAACGGAGGGAGGGACATTCCCTTTTGCCACCACAGCAGATACTCCGCATGGGCCCAGCCGTGGGAAGGAAGGCAAATGCAAAAACGTCGCGGCGTGTTGCAAGTCGCACAGTAGCCGTCGCCTGCGCACGTGTCGCAGCCGCCCGCGTAGTGCCCGCCGTCGACGACCATCCCGCCGTCATCGATCACCGTCTCGCCCATCATCGGTTCTTCAATTGGCTGAGCCTGGATGACCTCTCCGCCTTGATCGAGGACCATGTGGCCGCTGGCTTGTGCCACTCGGGACCGCTGGACGCTCTTGCCGCTGGTCGGTCGCGGCGAACCACGCTGGGCAGTCCGGCTGGACGTCGGCTGAGCCGCGCCGGTGCGTCCGGCGACTCGGCCGCGCATCGACGGCTCTTGGGCGCTGGCTGGCCACACACACGTAGCTAGCAAAATCAAAAGCGTT
>JBQCJB010000844.1:0-20310 GCA_051953155.1 Aureliella sp.
AGGAGTCGTCGGTCAACTAAATGGCGGATGCATCCTTGCTCGCACGAGCGCCGCACTTGACCGCTGCGTGGCGCCGCCAGTACGTCCAGCGTCTGACGCGCTGGTTCGCCAGCCACCAACGCGACCTGCCTTGGCGCAAGACCGACGATCCCTACGCCATCTGGCTCAGCGAGTCGATGCTGCAGCAAACTCAAGTGGCGACGGTCATCGATTACTACCATCGATTTCTCAAACGCTTTCCCGATGTGCGTTCGCTGGCTCAAGCCGATGAAGAGGCCGTGCTGGCCCAGTGGGCGGGGCTGGGGTATTACCGTCGAGCTCGCCAGTTGCACGCCGCCGCGCGCCAGGTCGTCGACGATCACGCGGGCGTCTTTCCCAGCGAGCTGGACC
The DNA here is from genome assembly GCA_051953155.1 of Aureliella sp. Lineage (GTDB taxonomy): Bacteria > Planctomycetota > Planctomycetia > Pirellulales > Pirellulaceae > Aureliella. The sequence goes on from JBQCJB010000844.1 coordinate 391, forward strand.
AGTTGACCAACCTGCCGGGCGTGGGGCGGTATACGGCCGGAGCCGTGCGTTCGATCGCTTTCGACAAACCGGCGCCGATCGTCGAAGCCAACACCGAGCGTTTGTACGCGCGCCTGATCGGACTGACCGATCCGCCGCGATCGCCCGTCGGCCAGCAACTGCTTTGGGAGTTCGCCCAGTGGCAACTCCCTCGCGGTGCCGCGGCAGGTTCGCGGACGATCAACCAGGCAGCCATGGAACTGGGCAGCCTGGTCTGCAAACCGCTCAAGCCGCTGTGCAGCCAATGTCCGCTCGAGTCCCAGTGCCCGACGGCTGCGGCTGGGTTGCAGGCCAGCATCCCCGCGCCCAAACCGAAGAAGACGTTTTCGGCGTTGCACCACGTCGCTTTGATCATCCCCCGCGAGAACCGTTGGCTGGTCCGCGTCTATCCGCCGGGAGCCTGGTGGACCGGGCTGTGGGATTTCCCGCGCGTCGACATCACCCAACGGCAAGGGGCGGTCCAGGCGCCGCCGGCATGCGGCAGCGTCCCTACGGCAAACGCGACCATTGAAAAAGCGGCCCTCAGCCAACTGGGCCTGACGACCGAGGTGGTTTCGCCGCTGTTTCAGTTCACGCACGGCGTGACGCGTTATCGCGTGCGAGTCGACTGCGTCGAGGCGGCAGGCGCGCACTTCAGCGGTCTCGACGATGCGGCAACTCCCGAGGGCTGGCTGTGGGCGAACTTTGCCGAGCTTGCCCAATTGCCACTAACCTCGCCGGCTCGCAAAATTCTCAGTCGCTTAGCTAAAGCGCCCAGTTGAAACCATCGGCAGAATTGATTTATCCAGACCGGATCGTGCGGCCGATAGCTGACCAGGAAGATAAGTTCACAGTCCGTCAGCAAGGGATGTCAGCGGGTCGACGGCTAGTCTGTCGGCCGCAGTGCCCGTAGGGAGCGATTGGGTTATGTCATCAATAATTGCGCGCCGCTGCATCGCGTTGGCGATCGTTGTCGCCCTGCCCTGGCCATGCCACGCCCAACGTGGCGGTGATGACACCGATGCTTATCCAGGTGGCTCGACTTACGAGCGCGGTCCCGCGGAGCCTCCTCGCTTGCTGCGCGGCGGACTGATGCAGCAGCTGCGTTCGGTGACTGAGTCGATGCTCGGCACGGCTGACGAGCGTATGGGCGCGGACTCTGGCCAATACGACAACCCAGCACAAGGCCACGCGCCGCAGCGGCGGTGGCTGGATCCACGTAACGGTAACGCTTCCGGGGCCGATGGCGAGAACCGCTCTTGGGCGGGGCAATTCCTCGTTCCACACGCCGGTCGCGCTCGCGACGCGGAGAGCTCGTCCGGCCAGCGGCGCGTGACCGAGCCGGCCAGCCGCGGACCGGGTCGCCAACGCTATCTCGGCCAGCCGCCCAGCGTGCCAGCCGATGTTACCGATCGTCCAACCGCGCCACCAACTCCACCACCCGCCGCGCCGCGCAACATGCCGAGCGGCGCGGGAGAAGAGCCCGCCGACCAAACGATTCTCGAAAGCGAGGAAGACTCGGCGGCAGTTCATTTGGGTGACGCTTCGGCGTCGGCGCAAACGCCGCCTGAGGTCGTCGTCAAAGACGTTCCCGAAGTGCCCTACGTTCCGCGGAAACCGCTGCCCAAGCGCAGCCACCTGCCGGCCGCCGGCGCCTCGGGGGACAAGCCACCGGCCGCGACTGCTTCCACGTCGTCACTGCCGAGCGTCCCCTCGTTGAGCGTCGGTGAATCCAAAAGTGCGCCGAGTCTCAGCTTGCCGACGACCGCATTGCCAAGCGCTGGTTCGAGTTCGAGCAGCTTGCCCAGCCCAACTGGGCTGGCCTCGCCGTCGCCGAGCGTGAGCTTGCCGACGATGCCCACGCCTGGTTCCGTTGGCAAACTGTCCGATTCCAGTCCCTCCATCTCGCTGCCCTCGGCTGCGAAGCCTGCGGCTGTGAATTCGTCGACTGTGAATTCGTCTGTTGTGAATTCGAATGCAGTGGCTCGCGGAAGCAGCGCGCCGGCTGCCGGTCGCGAGACGCCGACTTCGCAGTCGAACGCGTCGAAGTCCGCGCCGGCGGCGACGGCTGACGAAGAACGGATGCATATGGAAATCCCGCACGTGGTCGTGCAACTGCTCGGGCCAGGCGATTTGACGACGGGCATGCCCACCAGTTATCAGTTGGTCGTTCACAATCCTGACCGCATTGTTTTGAGCGGCTTGATCCTGCGGATGGAGGCGCCCATCGGCGTCGACGTCATGCCCAGTCGCCAGGCGCACGGAACTGTGGAAGCGGAAAAGGCCGAGGATGGCGCGACGCTCGTTACGTGGAACGTGGCCAATGTGCCTGCGGGCGGTTCTGCGAAGCTGCCGCTTGACCTAAAGGCTAACTCGCCGCGAAACTTTGCAGTCGCGATCGAATGGACCGTCCTGCCACTGGCTGGCGTCGAGCAGTTAGTCGTCAAGCAAGCCGACCTGCAGGTCGCCTTGGAAGGCCCCGTCGAGGTCGAACGCAACACGCCAAACATCTACCGCTTGCGGGTGACCAACCCGGGCAATGCGGCCGCTCGCAACGTCAAGGTTCAAGTCAGCGCTGGTACGCAGCAAGCCAGCCAGGCCGACGTCGGCGATCTCGGGCCAGGCGAATCGGAAACCATCGAGATGGATTTGACTTTCGAGAAGGCTGGCAAGATCCAGATCGGCGCCCACGCTTTGGCCGACGGCCAATTGCAGCGCGATACCAGCATCGCCATCGCCGTCCGGCAGGCCGTGCTGCAAGCGAAAGTCACGTTGCCGCCGAGCGTTCCACAAGGTGCGCCAGCCGTTGCGACGGTCGAGCTGCAGAACAGCGGCGACGGGACTGCCCGCCAAGTCAAAGCGGGCCTGACTCTGCCGAAAGAATGCGAGGTCGTCAATTTACCCAGCGGCGTCACCCGTCAAGGCGACCGGCTGACGTGGGAAGTCGAACAGATTCCGGCCGGACAAGTCGTCACGGTACCTCTGGAACTTCGGCTGACCACCGCTGGAACGCAGCAGTTGAAATTGGCTTGCTCCGCCCTGGGCGCAGCGCTGGCTTCCGCCGAGGCGACGACGACCGTCGAGGCGTTCGCCGATTTGAAACTCTCCATCAACGATCCGCAGGCCCCCGCGCCGATCGGCTCGCCGGTGACCTATGAAATCAAGGTCACCAACCGTGGCACCTGTGCAGCCCGCAATGTCATGGTCGTGGCGCAGTTCTCCGAAGGCATCGAGCCGCAGAGCGCATCGGGCTTCAAAAATCGAGTCGTCCCGGGGCAGGTGGTCTTCGAAGCCATTCCGTCGATCGCAGCTGGCGAAACGGTGAAGATCCAAGTTGTCGCTAAGGCTTCGGTCGCCGGCACCCATCGCTTCCGCGCTGAAGTCCGCTGCGAAGAAACTGACGCTCGCCTGGTCGGAGAAGAATCGACGCGCTACCTCGAATCCGCCTCCCGGATCGCCATGCCTCCCAGCACCGCCATCCAGCGCTAAATTGATAGCAGGCGCAAAAGTAGGACAGCCGAGTCGGCTATCCTACTTGGAAGTTCGTGGTGAGCGTTTGCGCTGCCCTGACAGCCGAGACGGCTGTCCTACTTTGTCTCCCCCTCGCCCCGCTTCGGGGAGAGGGGGCTGGGGGGTGAGGGGAAAGCAGTACCAAGCAGCCCAAATCTAAATCGCAGCAGCTTCAAAGCGCAGCAAACCAAAACGCAGCAAGGCAAGCCCTTCATGGAATCGACCCGTCAGCGCATCGGCCTAGGCCACGATACGCATCGCTTGACCGCGGGTGGCCCGTTGCGCCTAGGTGGGATCGATATCCCGTTCGATCGCCAAGCGGTCGGGCACTCCGATGCGGACGTGCTGCTGCATGCGATCACCGATGCGATTCTCGGAGCGGCCGCGCTAGGCGATATCGGCGAATTCTTTCCGGACACCGACCCGGCCAACCGCGGCAAGGATTCGGGCGAGATGTTGACCGCTGCCGTCGACGCCGTAACCAAGGCAGGCTTTCAGCTAGTCAACATCGACTGCGTCGTCTTAGCCGAGCGCCCTAAGTTGCTGCCGCACCGCGAGGCGATTCGCCAACGGTTGTCGGCCTTGCTGCAGCTTGCCCCGGAGCGGATCAGTCTGAAAGGCAAGACGGGCGAACAAACCGGAGCGATCGGCCGCAGCGAAATCATCCAAGCCATGGTCATCTGCTTGATCGATGCCGTCTAAAAAGAGAGAGCTCTGATCGCTCTCTCTCGCTTTCCAGTTCGGTCTGTCTCCTTCGCCGGCGGCACCAAGCGGCCCAATTAACCCGCTTCGCAGCCGCGGCTTTATAACTGCGGCTTCGGCGGCTTGACGGGTTTCTCGTAGGCTTTGGCGCCGACCAGCTTGGTTTGCCGCTTGAGGATCTTGTCGACGTTGGCGACGTACAAGGTCTGGTTGTCCGGGCCACCAAAGCGCGCGTAACACGGACGGCGCGAGCCGTAAGGCAGGGGCATAATCAGATGGACTCTTCCCGGTTGATCGCAGATCTGTACGCCGGCTTCGGTCGTGCAGACCAGCGAACCGTCGCGCGTGCTGCACATGCCATCCAGATGCCCCGCCGGTTCGTTGGCCGGCACCTCGAGGTGGAAGTACGGTTGCTTGTTCTCTAGCGATCCGTCATCGGCAATCGTGTAGGCGTAGACGAAGCGGCCTGAAAAATGGGCAACGAACAATTGAGTTTGATCGGCGCTGAGAGTGATCCCGTTGCAATCGCGGAAGTCGTCGACCGCCCGGCGTTGCCGCGTCTTGCCGTCGATCATCCAAATCTTGGCTCCAGCCGGATCGGTGTAGTAAATCGTGCCGTCATGGCGCACGACGATGTCATTGCTGTGCGTCCCTTCGGCGATGACCTCCATGTCCAGCGTCTTTAGATCCCAGGCGCGAATCTGCTTGGCCTTACTGGCTGCACCGTACAGCCGGCCGTCGGGGCCGAAGGCAATGCCGTTGGCCTGGCCGGTGTCTTCGACCAGAAGCGTCTGTTGGCCGTCGGGCGTCAGTTTATAAAGCTTGGATGCCGGTACGTCGGTGAAGTACAGCGTGCCGTCCTCCGCGATCGCCAAACCTTCGGCCCACTGGTGCCCGCTGCTAACCACTTCCCACTGCGAGTCCTCGGGGAGGAATTTATTGGCTTCGCTGCGCGAACGGTCCGGATGCGTCGTCACCGGCACTTGCCCGTGGCCTTTCCATAACCAACGCATGACGTCCGGAAAAATCGCTGCGCCGTGTTTGCCGTTGTGTCCCCCTTCGCCCCACGCATGGTCGACTTCATAACCGCAAAACTCGAGCGAGCGCAGCAGGGCCTGGTTGGCCATCCACCAGTCGCCCCCATAAATGTTGTTGTCGTTCGACCCGTCCTGCAGAAAGATCCGCAGCGGCTTGGGCTCGGTCTTGCGAACCATGGTCGACAACTCGTGGCCGCCGCGCAGGCCTACATAGGTGCCCACCGTGGTAAACACGCGGCGAAAAACATCGGGACGTTGCCAGGCGACGTTGAATGCACAGATGCCTCCGGAACTCGACCCGCAGATGCCGCGGTCGTTCGGATCGGTGCTGAACGTCAACTGATGTTCCGCTTGAACAAAGGGCAAGAACTCGTCGATCAGAAAGCGCGCGTAGCGGTCGTCGATGCTGTCGTATTCAAACGAGCGGTTGAAGCGAGCCTGACTGTCATCGTTCTTGGGCGGAATTACCCCTGGATTGACAAAGACGCCGATTGTCACCGGCATTTCGCCCGAGTGGATCAGATTGTCGAACACGTTCGGCACGTTGACGCCGCCGCTGCGGCGGGCGTAACCACCACCGTCCTGAAACACCATCAAGGCCGCCGGCTGGCTGCCATCGTATTGTTTGGGCACGTAGACCCAATAGTCGCGCACCGTTCCGGGATACAACGTCGAGCCGTCGAACTTGCCCTGGAGCATGCGCCCTTCGGGTACGCCTGACTTTTGCAGCGAGTCGGGATGGACCGGGTAATTTTCTTCCGACCGCCGCTGGGCGCAGGCGGTATCGACGAACGAAGACGCAAGGAACAAGCTGAGCAAGCACAGCAGTTGCTTCATCATGGCTCTCGCTAGCGAGGAAGGTTGGTGGGAAGTCTGCGGGCTATTTTAGACCAGTTCGATTCGAGCGGATGCTCCCCGCGCGCCCGAGTCACTTGGGAGCGGCCGAGCGGATATAGCGATTGCGGCGGCCAGGATCGAGCAGGCCCGCTTGATTCCAGGGTTCGATGTGCCGCCGCAGCTGGTCGAGAAATCGCCGGCGACTGGCAGCCGATTCAGCTGGCTGGCCGGATGAGAGTTGTTGTTGCGTCTGCTGGACCAGCGTTCGCCACGGGCCGCGCTGCGCGCCTAAAAAACCATGTTCGAGCCGCCCGGTAGCACTCAATTCGCGCTCGCAATCGATCGCCGCTAAAAAGTAAAACGTGCAGGCTGCCGTAAACAGTTCGAAATCGGGCAGCCCCGCATAACAGGTAGCCACCAACTGGTCGATCCAGCGAACCTCGTCGACGACCTCGCGGCTGTAACGCTCCAGCCGCTCATGGCGATCAAGCGCTGCGGGCGGCAGCAGCAATATCTCCGCCGCTCGGGCTACGCCGCTGATCGCATGGGCGATGCCTGTGCTGTGCAGCGGATCGATCACGCCGACGGTGCTTGGCAGGGCCAGCCAGTCTGCTCCAGCTGCGGCGCTCCACAGGCGACTGATGCGCGGCATCCAGCCGAGCTGGGGCGAGTTCGGCTGTTCCCCGTCGCCGCCGCGCGGGCCGACCAACTCGCTGCCCGCCATCAGATCAGCCAGCGTTGGAAAACGCTCGAGCAGATCGCGCCAGACCTGCTCCTTGCCGCGAGCGACGTCCCCCTCGCGCTGCCAACACACAGCCGGGCGCGTGAATCCGACCGAAGTAATTCCGCAGGCGAAGCGCAGCATCCACACCCAACCGTCGTCGAGCACATGATGCTGCGCCGCATCGTCGCCATCGAACGGATCGTCCTCGGTTGCGAGGCCGGCATGCTGCAGCCACTGCGTCATCGGGGCGACGCCGGTGAAATGTCCGAACAGAGAGCCGGTGCGCGTCGACAGCAGCTCGTCCCGGCGGAGGGCACCGCAGGCTTGAGGCACGAGTCCGGCATTGCCCGTAGCGTCGACCAGCCAGAGCGCTCTCCAGACATGCGAGCCTGCTTCGGTCTTGGCCGTCACTTTCCAGCCACTTGGCTCCCGCTCGATCGCCGAGACTTGGGCTCCTTCGACCAGCCGCGTGCCAGCTGCGACCGCCCTGCGGCATAACCACTGGTCGACGTCGCTGCGCATCCAATGCGTGTCGCTGACGAAATCGTCGACACTCGCGGCTACTAACAGGGAATTGTGATGGCTGTCATCGTCGGTCACTCGCTGGCCCGGTCGATGGCCGTAGTAACTGAAACCGCGCTTCTTGCCACAACGCAGTTCGGGAAGGCTTTTCTGCCACGATCCCCAGCGCGCCAGCGGCTTCAGTTCGGGCAAGTCATAACGCTCGGCGATCTGTTCGAGCAAAAAGTCGGCCAGCGGCGTCGACGACTCTCCAATCGCGAAGCGTGGATGGCGACTGCGATCGATCAAGATCACGTCCTGACCTTGACGCGACAGGATCCACGCCAAGAGGCTGCCCGCGCAGCCAGAACCAAGAATCAAGACCTGGCAGGTCATTGGTTCAGGGGAGGCCTGCATGACAATCCTCGCATTCGATCGGCGGTTCGGCGCAGCGTTGGACATTGATGCGTTCGAGCCGAGCTCGCCGCGCATGAGTGCACCTGGGGCAGGTGCCGCGCAGCCGGTCCCAATCCCAGAGGTCGACCGTCACCACGCACTCCGGCTGAAGGCGATACGCGTCGAGGATCTGTTCCAGCGAAGCGGCCTGCGGCGGTTCGAACTCGCCCCGCGATCGCAACCACTCGAGCGCTCCATTGCCGCCTCGCGTCGGGATGACGCTGACGTGCCGCGCTCCGTGCTGGATCGCAAATTCGATCGAGCGGCGACACCAATCCAGCGCCGAGCGCTCGTCCAGCCAGGGCGGCCGCAAGAGCACGAACGCGCGCACGTCGACATCGCGTGCGCGGCACGCGCGGGCTGCTTCCGCGAAGTCGTCCACCGTCATCTGCTTGTTCAGTCGGCGCAGCACGGTCGGCTCGACAGTCTCCAGGCCCATTGCGATCTCCAATCGACCGCTTAATTGCTGCCGGAAGGTGTCGACAATTGGCCAAGGAAGCAGACGCGGGTGATTCTCGACGATCACCCGCTGGTAACTCTGTAGGTGCTGCGCGATGAGGGGCAGCTCGGGCTCGGGCACGTTCTTGGCATCGAAAAAACTGCTGGCGTTATACAGCTTGATCCAAGCGGGCGGCGTCGGCTCGCCAGGGGGTTGATCAGGCACACTCAGTGCGTGTCGCACTTGCTGGGCGATAGCGCCGGGGGCCGCAGGTGCGGCGAGCGTGAAGCGCCACAGATCGCACATCACGCAGTGAAACCGGCATTCGCTCCCCCGCAGAAAGATTGTGCGCACCCGTGCGGGCGGAGTTCCGAGGCCGCTGGGCTCCCACTCGTCGACGACGTCCAGCGGCAGCGAGCTCGGCTCGGGCCGCGCTATCGGCGGTCGCAAGGCGACGATCTGTTCGGTCGTCAGACGCTCGGAGGACTTGGACACTGACTTGGGCAAGGACATGGGCTTGCGCGCGAGCGGCTCCTCGAGCCGCACTAGAGCGCGGCTGGCTTATTGTGCATCGGCGTTCGATTCATCCGTCGGGGCCGGTTGAATCTTGGGCATCCGCGAGACCTGCAACAACGGTCGCAGAGTGGCCAACGCATCATAACCCCAGATGGCTGCGACCAGGAAGGAGGCGATCGTGGCGATGAGAGCGATGTTGACGCGCAGACCATTGATCCCCACCAGCGCTCCGCCAGCCGACAATCCGACCAGGGCGACCGATGTTTTGACGAGAATGGCGGTGCTATGCCGACGCCGAGCGCTGACCTGGATCGCCGAACGGGCCGAGGTGTTGGCCAACTCGCGCAGCGCATCGATGTCGCGATTCTTCTCTGCGGGCAGTCCTCGCGGCACATACGTTTCCGGGTCAAACGGTTCGGTCCAAGACTGGCTCAGCGTTTCGCCGGCGAGGCCCGGATTGGCCACGGTCGTGTCGCCGGAGGCACGCAGCGGAGCGATCGGCTCAGCGGCTCTGGGTTTGACCGGCGCCGGAGTGCTTTCATGCGCATCCAAGCCCGGCAGCTTGACTTCACTTTCGCTGACGCCGCGCATGCGGGCCAGCAGGCGGCGCATGTAATCCTCGACGCTTTCGTCTCCGGCTTCTTGTCCGCTGTCCTCGGCGACCGAATGGCCGATGTTTTCCAAGCCGCCCAAGTCGGTCGCGTGCTCAACCACGTCGTCAGACATGTGGTCAGACATGTGGTCAGACTCATAGTCGGCCGCATCGTCGGCCAAGTCGTCTGAGACCTCGAGTTCGTCCGTGTCGGAAAAGCTTGCTGCGCCCGCGAACCGCTGGGCGGCGCTAAAGTCTTCAGCGTCGTCGCTGTGATTGCTCGGGGCGAATTCTTCCGGGTGCTCGAGCCTGTCGAGGCTCTCCAAATTGTCGAGGCTCTGCACGCCGTCGAAACTTTGCACCTTGGCAAGTTCGTCGAGCTGCTCGAATCCCTCGAGGTCCTGGCGATAAGCGGCAACGTCCGGCGCGTCTTCGATCGGACCGAAAAGCGGCTCGTCGATCGACAGGTCCTCGGCCGAGAATGCCGACTTAGGATAGGCGGGCTCAGGATAGCTCGACTCAGGGTAGGTCGACTCAGGGTAGGTCGATGCCGAACTTTGCCCGTCGAGGTTGCGCACGGCGGCAAGCGGATCAAAGCTCGATTCGAGATCGTATTCCGTCACCGGCTCGCGCGCATCGGCGTGGGGCTGGTCGACCAGGCCGAACTTATCCGCACTAGCCGCGTTGTCCGCCGGTTCCGGCAACACAACCGAATCCTCGTTCCACCAGGCGGGCAACTGTGTGAGCACGGGCTCTTCGTTCGCATCGCTGCCCGCGTCATCGGTTGGACTGTCGTACGGCGGCGGCTCGGCAGTGTCATCACGCTGCGGCGCGTAGTCGGCCAGCGGCACATATTCTGCCATCGGTGCGTAGTCGAGCGGCGGTGCGTAATCCCGCGGTGGTGCAGTTTGGCTCTCGGGCGCGGGCATCGGTTCCGCAGCTCCGGGCAAGTCGACGATGACGTCGTCATCCTCAGCCAGTGTCGGCTCGGGTTCGGCGTAGGGCTGAGCAGGCCATAGGGCGACCGACGCGCTCAAGTCTCGCACGTGGCTGTGGACGTCTGCGCCTGCTTCCTCACGCAGCTCCTCGCGGGCTTCGGCGGCAGCGTTGCCTAAGACTGCTGGCTGGATAGCTGGTGGCTGGGCGACGATCACGGGCCGCTGGAACGCCTCTTCGATCGCGACCCAGCGTGTTTGGAAGTCGTGCGTCAGCTCGCGGCTATGGGCAACGGCCGCCTGCAAATCGCTTTTGATATCGCCCAGTACACCCAGCGACGAGTGCAGTTCATCGAGTTGTCGCTGTACGGAACTTCGCCACAGTTGATCATCGCCGCTGTTCTCGGGTTGCTGGCTCATGCGGGCCTGCAGCGTCTCAATCAGTTCCATCATTTCGCGCTGGAGCCGCATGATCTCCTCGCCCGATTGCGTCGTGCGATGGATCTCTTCGGAGTGTTGCCCCGTTTCCGCTGCAACGATGCGTTCGAGCGCCGAGAGCTGGGCGACAATATCGACCACGCGTTCGCTGACCGTCTCGAGCCGCGCCGTCTGATCGCGGACAATCTTTTGCAGCGATTCCTGCGACTGTATCAGGTTCAGCGTGTGCGGGTCGGGTTTGTCGTGAGCCCCCTGCCGAGTGAGGTGCAGCGCCTTTTTCTGCTTGCGCATCCTCGCCCGTTGTCGCCTTAACTGACGCTCGAGGTTTTGTAGCGGTTGGGCAAACTCTTCCAGCCGCAGTTCCACTGGTCGCAGCGCGTCGCGCACGAGTTCTTCGACCCAGGCCGGTCGGTGACCGCTGTCATCCTGGGAAGAGCTTTGGAATTCGGTCTCTGGTGCACTTTCGTTCTGACTGCCGCTGGCGCGCGACCACGCGGATTGTTCGCGACTGCGCTCTAACGCGCGGACGAAGGTGAACTGCAGCCGCTGGCTCGAGCCTTGCGGGGCTTCGCTTTTGGCGACCCACGCTGGGGCAGCGGTTCCATCGCTGGGCGCCTGCTCGCGAGCGGAGCTTGGAACGTTGCGGGCGTATTCAAAACGGTGGCCTGCCACGTCGAAGGCGAAGGCAATCTGCTCGCCGGAGAAGAACAATTCGTTCAGCGCCTTGCCATCCCGCTGCAGTCCCGAGGTCAAGCCGCGCAGGAAAACCTGGCGAGCACCGATGACCAGCAGCACATGGTGGTCGGCGATGCCCGGCAGCATGCAGCGCACGTTGCAGTTGGCGCCAGCCCCGATGACGCACTTGGGCTGCGACAGGGTCCATTTTTGCGAGATCCTGCCCTGGTTGTCTCGCAGGGCCAATTGGCCGTAACCTGCGTCGACCAAGGTGGCTTGGAACGGGGTCATCGAGTCAGTGCTGGAGCGTGGTAAATTCATGCCGGAGACCGATTCCGATAACGGATGCAACACACGGGAAGGGGCTTTCGGACTGCATGCGATGCAATCACCCGGAAAGCGTCCGTAGCGAGAAAGCCAAGCCGGAGCGCGCGGCCAGACTTCATTGGGGGGTATCGACCGGCGGCGTCTCGCTCTACGGGCGATCCGGGGTAAGATTCCCTAGAATGGACCGGCTCGATGGTCCTATGTGGAACAAGCCAAACAGACGGCCGACCTGCGGCCCGGAGCAAGATTTTTATGCGGATTCGTTCAAGTCAAACCCGTGCACGGAATAGCTGATGACGCTCAAACAATTGCAGCTGGACGTCGAGGATCAGGAGCTGCCCGAAGAAGTCCGCCGCTGGATCGCCGCCGGTCGCCAACGCATCGAACTTTACTGGGATCAGTTCCCTCAGAAACCCTTGCCGCAATACATTGAATGCGACTTTGATTACGTCGCCAAAGCTCTGGCTGCCTGCGTCGCGCAAGACTTGATCGACGGCCAGCTGTTTTGCGAGTGGGGCTGCGGCTTCGGAATCGTTACGGGAGTGGCCGCCCTGCTGGGGCTGGACGCCGTCGGCATCGAGGCGGAAGAGTTTTTGTGCAGCCAGGGACGCCAACTCATGGAGCAGAACGGTGTGCGCGCCGAAATTTGGCAGGGTAATTTCTTGCCCTCAGGCTCGGTCAGCCTGGCCGAAGAAACCGATCCGCTGGTCAGCCTAACGCACAAGATTCCAGCGGCGTACTCTCAACACGATCTGTCGCTGAGCGATTTCGCGCTGACCTTCGTTTATCCCTGGCCAGGCGAAGAGCATTTCCTGCGAGCCGTTTTCGATCGCTTCGCACGCCCCGGGGGGCTGATGCTCCAGTTCCGCGGACCGTACCACGTCGAACTGTTTCGCAAGGCCACCAGAGTTCGCTGAAGTCGCACTGATCGGGAACGTGCTGGCTTGCTCGGGGCGAGCACAGTGCCGGTGTCAGGAAGTATCACGCGAAGCCGGCGCTCGACAATCCGGTTCTCAAACCGAATTGTCAGCGTCCGGTTTTTGGGCGTCTCGCATCTAGCCGGCGATTCGCGTGAGTGGCCGGCTGTGCACCGCCCACTGGATCCAGTCGGTTACTTCGGCCAGGTCGGGCACCTGACTGCCGCGCAAGACGCGCTGGCCTTTGGCGCTCTTGGCAAACGCGATGGCCTGAGCCAGCAGTTTGTTGGGCTCGAGTCTAGCGAGCGATTCCGGCGCCGCGATTCCGCAAGCGACCAAGACCTGCGCATCGTGCCCGCGCAAGTTCGGAATGCGGCAAACAAGTTGGGCTTGTTCCTGCCACGCGCGGATCGTCGTCGCCGAGACGCGCGGCAGATTCAGCTCGCTGGCCAGACGATCGGGATCGGCAGTTAACAGGTCGTCGACTGTCACCACACCGAGTGCTTCCAGTTGGCTGGCCATGGTCGTGCCGATCGACGGCGCGTCGACTACGGGGCTGCTCAGCTCGAGGTGAAACTGCCAGGCGTCTTCGTTGGCGGTGTCGCTGGTTTGCGAGTGGGCGGCGCGGCGTTGACCTTCGGCTCGCGGAGCCCGCTCGCCGCGTTGACGGCGCGAAGCTTTCGAACCGAGTCGCCGGTCCGAGGTCGACTCGGACTCTGCGTCTTCCCGCTCGACGATATGGTAGGTCGGTGCGCTTCCATGGGCTGAGTGGTGCCGCTGGAACGAATCCCCGCGCTGGCCGCCGGCAGCCCCCGTGGGATCGACGCCGAAAGCTGGGCCGGGCTCGTCGCCCTCGTCGGAGTGCGGGGCAGTGCTGTTGCGTTTGGCAGAAGCAATCCAGGCGGTGATGCGAGCCAGTTCGTAGGAGCTGCCGCTGCGCATAATTTGCCGCCCGCGGTCGCTGGCCAGGAAACGCTCGACGCGCTCGAGCAAGCGGCTGGGGTGCATTTCGGCCAGCTGCCGCTGATCGCGAATTCCCGCGCCGGCCAGAATGCGGGCATCGAATGGCCGCAATTGCGGCATCGCGCACAGCAATCGGGCTTCGCTCTGCCAGGCGACGACGGCTTCAGCATTGACTCCGTCCAGGCGTGCATTGTCGGCGATCCAGTGTGGTTGGCTGTCCAAAAGATCGGCGACGCGGTCGACGCCCAAGGCGCGCAGTCGCGCCGCGGAAACAGCGTTAATCGAGGGGACGTCTTCGATCGGAGAGCGTTCGGTCAGGAGGAAACGCCGTTTGTGCTCATTGCGGACCGGTGGCCTGACCGGATCGGGTTGCCCCCATTTATCCGCTTCAAAGTCGTTGGCGTAAGCGAGCAACTGGCGATTCACGTCGATCTCGGCATTCGACCGGGCCGGCGGTATCGCATGCGAGACCACGATCGGAATGACGTTCCCACGGGCCGCTTTGACCGCGTCGGCCAAGGCGTGATCCTCAGTCAACGCGATCACTTGGAGCGCTTGATTATGGCAGTGATTAGCCAGATAGCGCACGGCTGCCAGGCGCTGCGGCCCGTCGAGGCCGTCGAGTGTTTGGTCGAGCACCAGCGGGATCGGCGCGCCGCGGGCGGCGAGCAACTCGACGATTGCCAAACGCAGCGACAACTCCTTCAAGCGGCCCTGGCGCGATTCGCGTTCGCGATCGAAGGGCAGGGCTTGACCATCGGTCGACGCAGTTCCGTTGCGACCATCGCCGCTGCCGGTCAAGCTGGCAAGATGCAGTTGGTAACGTCCACGCAGCGACCGGCTATCTTCGACATCGCGCGGCAAGTCTCTCAAGCGGCGGCGGACATCGGTCAGCTCGACACGCAAACGGTCGCGGCTCTCCAGACGTTGCAACTCATCGGTCACATGATCCATTTCGCTCAGAAGTTCGGCTTCCACGCGCTGGTCGAGCGCGGCCGGCACCGGTGCGCCGCCCAGGCGATGCAAGCGGACTTCGGTTTCGCGCAGCTCGCGCTCGCAATCCTGCAGACGCAACTGCAGACTGCTGCGGCGGGCCGACAGCTGCGTCAGCTCGTCGACGGCCAGCGGCGACGCTAACAAGCCCGACGCCGCGGCGACCTGGTCGTTTAGACCGAGCCCTAGAGCCGACTCGCGAGCCGGCGAGAGGGCTGCCAGCCAAGCGTCCATCGGCGGATGATCGGCGCAGCGGCAACTGTCGCTGAAGGCGACGGTAACCTGATCTGCAGACATGTGGCAGGCCGATGCGATCGACCGCAACAGTTCACCGCGTTCTGCGATCAAGCGCTCGATCGCCAAACGCATTTCGCTTTCACAGCGGGACAATTGCAGAATCTGTTCTTTCGTCGCTCGGCTGACGGTCAGCGATTCGTGCCGCGACAGCTGTTGGCAAACTTCGTGCAGCTCACGCTGCATCAATCGGAGCGTCTGCGGCAATTCGTTGCGGGCATCGTCCTGGTCGTTGCGGTAGCGATCGACTCCCTCGAGCAGCGCATCGAAATGTCGGCGCGCCTCGATGATCTGCGCTTCGAGCGCCCGCAGTGCCAGCCGCGGCGTGGCCTGATTGACCGGCGAGAATTGTTCTCCCAGCTGGCCTTCCAGTTGGGCGTCGGTGGCCGAGGCTTCCAGGCGTTCGCGATGGGCTCGAATCTCCGAAAGAGTATTGCGCCAGCGAGCCAGTTGGGCGTCGAGCGCGAGCAGACGCTCGCGATAGGAACGCTCCTGGGCAGTCCGCACCAGTGGATCAATCGCCAGCGAACCGCTGGCGCTGGCATGAGACAGCGCGGCATCCAGCTGCGCAATTTCCTCGCGGAGCTTCTGCGCATCGCGGCCGATCGCAGTCAAGCGATCGGAGAGCCGATGGTGTTCGTCGGTCGCAGGTGCGTAATGCCGCCCGCTCGACTCGCGTCGCGCCCGGTCGAGGTCGGCTTCGAGTTGGCGGCGGCGAGCGAGCAAGCCTTCGCGCGTCGAGGTCATCCCTTCCAGAGCTTCCAGTCGAGCAACCAGTTCCTGCTCGCGCGTCGTCAGCTGCAAACGCTGATCAGCAAACTGTGGTCGCGAGGGGGCGTCGAGGTTCAATGCGCGAGCTGCCTCCCACAAGCGATCGCACGCCTGTGGATCGGAGGCGATCGATGCGAGCAGTTCGAAGGCTTCCTTCTGCAGCGGCGAGAGCACATCCGACGACAGAGAGTCGCCCGAGCGGTGCGAACCGTTCCACGCAGCCGTGGTTCGTCGGAGAACTTTGCCGATGGCGTGCCCTGCGTGTTCACGCCGCTCGAGTTCGTAGTCGAGCGGACCGACGCGCAGTCCCACGCGCCCGGTGGCATGCTCCCAAGCGGGGCGATCGTCGAAGCGGCTAGCCAGCGGGTTCCAGCCGGGAGAAAGTTCGCAGGCCGCCGGCTGAATCATGCCGCGGAGCCAACGCAGCAGGGAGGTCTTTCCAGATCCGCGGCGGCCGCAAACGGCATTGAGTCCGGGCGCAAGGGACGCTATTTGATAACGGTCGCCCGTTCCCGACTGATTCACTTCCATGCTCAGCAATTGCATGTTCGCGGCACCTCCCTGGCCTGTTGTTTTTCGTGGCGTATCATAACGCATCTGGGTCGGGGAAAAATCCTATCACAAGCTCGCGGTGGCCTCCAAGAGCAAATTCTTGCCAACAGCCAGGTGCGCCAATGCCCGCATTAGTCATCAAAGAGGGTCTGATCATCCCCGAAGACCAGATGAGCTGGACATATGTGCGCAGCGGCGGACCTGGCGGCCAAAACGTCAACAAGGTCAGCAGCAAGGCGGTGCTGCGCTGGCAACCTCCGGCCGAATTCCTGCCGCCGGCAGCCTGGGCCCGCTTTCTTCAGTCGGCCAAGCGGTATCTGACAGCCGAGGGGGAGGTGGTCATCGCTTCGGACGAATACCGCGACCAGCTCCGCAATGCCGAGCGAAGCCGTGAAAAGCTGCGAGCGCTGCTTTTGACCGCACTGGTGCCGCCCAAGCGTCGCATCGCCACACGCCCGACCAAAGGTTCCAAGATGCGGCGGCTGGAAGACAAACGCCGCTCGAGCGAAAAAAAACAATCTCGGCGCACGTTTGATTGATCGCTGGCACCCTGCCAGTCTCGCGGCCGTCGGCTCCCTGCGCTGACTCCCCGTTCGCCGCTCTTCGATCTGCTAAGCGGCTAGTTCCCACCAGCGACCGCTCTCGGCACTGTGATTGCACTGACGGTGGTTGCACGTTTCCGCGTTGCATTGACGGTGATTGCACACTGGCGGTGATTGCACACTGGCGGTGATTGCCCACTGACAGTGATTGCCCACTGACAGTGATTGCCCACTGACAGTGATTGCACACTGACAGTGATTGCACAGAGCAGAGCTTGGAAAGGGTACCAACTGATGTCTCGTATAACGATGCCTACATCGACGCGAGGTCGCTCGCCGTCGCATGCTCCTCCCGATATGACGTTCGCGCCGGGCAAGGGTCTGGCTCGGTTTCTAGGTTGGTTCAGCATCGGTCTGGGCGTCGCCGAACTGGTCGTTCCGGAGACGATCAGCCAGCTGACTGGAGTTCGCAATCGCAAGCTGTTGCAGTTTTATGGGCTGCGAGAAATCGCGACCGGTGTGGCG
The DNA here is from genome assembly GCA_051953155.1 of Aureliella sp. Lineage (GTDB taxonomy): Bacteria > Planctomycetota > Planctomycetia > Pirellulales > Pirellulaceae > Aureliella. Next base: position 17,655 of record JBQCJB010000844.1, read on the forward strand.
GTGCTCAGTTGCTCGCGGCCGGCTGCCGCCATGTGGGGACGCGTCGTCGGGGACGCGCTCGATTTGGCTACCCTCGGCGAGGCGATCGTAGACAACGATCGCGAGGGAAGCACGCTGGCGACGCGGGCGGCCATCGCCGTGGCGGGCGTCACGGCGCTCGACTTCATGGCCGCGACGGAATTGACCGTGGCGAGCCGCTTGGAAGGTTGAGAACAAGTCACATCTGCAAGTGATGCGCTAGAGGAGTGAGCGATGAAAGCTTTGTGTTGGCACGGCGTTGGAGATATTCGCTACGACAGCGTTCCCGATCCGCAAATTGCCGATCCGGGAGATGTCTTGGTGCGCATCACGTCGACTGCGATCTGCGGATCCGACTTGCACTTGTACGACGGTTTCATGCCCACGATGCAAGCCGGCGATGTCATCGGTCACGAACCGATGGGCGTCGTGGTGGAAGTCGGCAAAGGAGTCAAAAAGCTCAAGGCCGGCGATCGCATCGTGATTCCGTTTACGATTTCCTGTGGCCAGTGCTGGTTCTGCCAACAACAACTGTACTCGCTGTGCGACACGTCCAACCCCAACGCCGAAATCGCCCGCCAAGCGATGGGCCAGTCGCCAGCCGCGCTCTTCGGTTACTCGCACATGCTGGGTGGCTTTGCCGGCGGGCAAGCTGAGTATCTGCGCGTGCCATATGCCGACGTCGGTCCGATCAAAATCGAGTCGGATTTACCCGATGAAAAAGTGCTCTTCTTGTCCGACATTTTTCCGACCGGTTATATGGCCGCTGAGAACGCCAACATCCAGCCCGGAGATACGGTGGCCGTCTGGGGTTGCGGGCCCGTCGGTCAGTTCGCGATCCAGAGCGCTTGGATGTTCAAAGCGGGCCGGGTCTTTGCCATCGACTGCGTACCCGAGCGTTTGGAAATGGCAAAGAAATACGGAAGAGCCGAGACGATCAACTTTGAAAAAGAGTCGGTTTACGATCGGCTGATGGAGGAGACCAAGGGCCGCGGTCCGGATAGCTGTATCGACGCCGTCGGCGCCGAAGCTCACGGAACCGGCAGCGTCGATGCCGTCGTCGACCGCGTCAAGTCAGCCGTCCGCCTGACGACCGATCGCGCCCATGCGATTCGCGAAGCCATCATGTGTTGCCGCAAAGGTGGCACGCTATCGATCCCCGGCGTCTACATCGGCTTTCCCGATAAATTCCCGCTGGGAGCCCTCATGAACAAGGCTCTCACCGTGAAGACCGGTCAGACTCACGTGGCCAGGTATCATCACCAGTTGCTCTCGCGAATTGAGAAGGGTGAAATCGATCCTTCGTTCGTCATCACCCACCGCCTGCCCTTATCGGAAGGTCCGCAAGCCTACAAAACGTTTCGCGACAAAAAAGACAACTGCATCAAAGTCGTTCTGAAGCCCTAAGTAGGACAGCCGTCCCGGCTGTCTCTTCTCTTGCACTGCTGCTAATTCTGAGCGACCTGTGACCTAAGCCGTTCTTGGCCTTCTGAATTCGGTTCGTTCGAAGCGCTGTGGCACTGCTAACCCCTCACCCCCAACCCCTCTCCCCGAAGCGGGGCGAGGGGAGCAAAGCCAATTTCTGCGCTCCGCGTTTGCATCGCCTCGCCTTCAATCACGCTGCGTTTAATAGCGCTACGTTCGAATCGCGCTACGTTCGAATCACGCTACGTTCGAATCACGCTACGTTCGAATCACGACACGTTCGAATCACGACACGTTCGAATCGCGCCGTGTTCGCATCGTGCTGTGTTCAATCGCGGCGGAGGGAGAGGAGCCGCTGGGCTTCTTTCAGTAAAAAGGCGTCGTCCTGGAAGGGATCGTAGCTGATGTCCTGCCAGAGCACACGGCCGGCTGGGTCGATGAGAAACGTCCCGTGAAGCGGCTGCTTTTCGAAATCGTCAAAGCACCGGAAAGCCTTGAAGGCCTCCAGCTCGGGATCGGCAACCAGCGGAATGTGAAGCTCCTTGTCGAAGTTCTTCAGCCCCTGGGCCAGCAACTTCGGCGTCTCGGTGCTGATGGCAACCAGATCGATGCCTTGCTCACGAAACGCGCTGGCGGCCGGCGAGAATTTCTGTAGCTGCTCCATGCAGTGCAGGCAGCCGAAGCCGAGATAGAAGATCACGATCACAGGCCGGCCAGCAAAGCGACTGGAATCGACCGGCTTGCCCTGACTGGTCACGGCCTTCCAACTCGGCGCCTGGTAGGGCGAATAGCGGAATGGCCCGAGCGAGTCGAGGGCCGGCCGCGAGCCGATGTCGGAGTTGTTGCGCGGCGGCTTGGCCCACTTGGCATCGACGCCGAGTTCGGCGGCCAGCTTCTCGAGACGCGCCAGCAGCGGAGTGTCGAGGTCGCTGGCACAGGCCGCGTCGCGCAGACGCTCGAACGACTCTGCGGCATCCTTGGCACCGCGGACACGCCAGAGCACAAATGCTTCGACTGCCGTCGGCAATACGGTGCCAGGATTCTGTTTGATTTCAGCTTTCACCAGTTCCAGGGCTGCGTCGGTTTTGCCTGCGTGCGCGAGCCATTCGGCATTCAGCAATTTGTCCCAGTTCCCCGCAGCATCGAAGCGCTCGGCGGCGCGCTGCCACTGCTGGTCGGCTGCGGCCTGCGCGGCCGCGGTGGCCGCGGCGGC
>JBQCJB010000845.1:0-6859 GCA_051953155.1 Aureliella sp.
GGAGAGCCTCAGCGAGCAAGCGCCGCGCTTCGGCGACGCGCGGGTCGTTTCGAAACTGTTCAGCAATCAATTCCACTTGGCCAATTCCCGTGTGCATCGGAGGTGCGTATCAAAACTGCGCGATCCAGCGGTTCCCCGCGGGTACTTCCTGTGAAGAAGAGACGTCACCCACAACATACATGTTCAGCCGCCGCATGTCAGGGGCTCCAGGCGTCTATCGGCTGCGGCTGGCCTTGCGGCGGAAATCGCGGAACTCTTGTGGCCACGGGGCGACGTATGGCAGCGGTTCGCCGGTGACCGGATGCTGCAGGCCGAGCGATTCGGCGTGCAGCGCCAGGCGGGAGTGCGGCCAGTGCCGGTGCTGGGCTTGCTGGGTGCGATACCGCGGATCGCCGACAATCGGATTGCCGCGCTCGGCCAGATGAACGCGGATCTGGTTGCGGCGACCGGTTTCCAACTGCACGGTGAGAATGGCTGCGTCCGCAAACTGCTCGCGGACTTCGTAGTGCGTGATCGCCAGTTCGCCACTCTCGCTATCGTCGGTCGAGTAGCGGTTGAGCGCTTCGTCGGTCTTCAAATAGCTGCGGATCGTGCCGCTGGGCGGCTCGACGCGGCCGGAGACAATCGCGACGTATTTCCGCTGCGGCTTGCGGGCTTGGAACTGCTCGCGCAGCGCATGCGCCATCTCGAGCGATTTGGCGAAGACGAGCAATCCCGAGACGCCGCGATCGAGCCGATGGACACAGTACGCCTGGACGCCCGGCTGTTGCCGGTCGAGCCAACGGTTGATGTTTCCGAGCAGCGTGTTGCCTTCGCGCTTGGGCGTCGGGACAGTCAGCAAACCAGCCGGTTTGACGACCAGCATCAGGTACTGGTCGTCGTAGGCGATCTCGAACGGTTCGCGTTTGGCTTTGCTCTTGGGCGTGGCCGCCGGCTGCGGCGCGTATTCGATCTCCATAAGGTCGCCCGGTTTGAGGTTCCAGTGCGGCTGGAAGACCGGGCGGCCATTGACGCTGACCAGCCCGTCGTGCAGCAACCCGAGCGCGATGGAGCGTTGGACCTTCAAATGCGATTGAACCAGCGAAAGGGCATTCCGCGCCGGCGGTGGCACGCGGGCGTCGATCAAAAAACTCTTCTTCAATGAACACTCCAGTCGGGGCTCAGCCGGCAGGCTTGGTGGCTGCCTGAGCTGGCGTCCCGAGCAACTCTTGAATCTTCGACTCGATGTCTTGCGCGTTAGCGTCTCCCGATCCGACCCGGATCAGTTGGATGACCCCATTTTGATCGAGCAGGACCGCTTGAGGAATGCCGGTGACGCCGAACTTCTTGGAGAACGTGCTCCCCTCGGGGGTGACGACGAAGCCGTGTTCCAACGCGTGCTTTTTGCGAAACTCCTCGAGCATCGCCAATTCCTCTTCGAGCGTCGTCCCCTTTTTGCTCACCGGCTTCTGGGCTTCCTCATCCCACGCGTATCCGTATTGCCGCGTGACGCCGATGATCACCAGCCCGCGGTCGGCGAATTCTTCGCGCCAGTGCTGGAGATGCGGAAACGTGGCGATGCACGGACCGCACCAGATCGCCCAAAAATCGAGCAGTACGACTTTGCCTTTCAAGTCGGACAATTGCAGCTTGTCCATGTTGACGACCGCACCGATGTCGAGCTCCGGCGCGGGTTGGCCGATCAGTTTGGCGCGCATCAGTGACGCGGCCAGCATGGATCGCCGGGATTTCAGCGTTTGCTGCGAACGCTCGAACAGAACCCGCTCGTTCTCGGCCACACGATCGGCGAACTCGGTGGCCGCCTCTTCGAGTTTGGTCAGTCGCTGGTCCGCCGCTTCGGGATCGTCTCGCGACGCGAAATCGACAAGGAGCAGCTGCAGGTCTTGATAGAGGGCGTAGTCTCTGAAGGTTGCCGCGTCTTTCTCCAGACGACGCTTGAGCACGTTCTCCGCTCGGTCGCAGACTTGCTGGACTTCGTCGGGATATTCACTCTGCAACAACCGGGCGTACTCGAGCAGCGGCAGCGTTTCCATGGCGGCTGCGTCGCCCGCTTCGGCCTTGGCCAACTGCTGCTCGACGCGGGTGTCGAGCAATTTCTTCGCCTCGTCGATTCGGCCGAGCTTTTTCAGCAGATTGCAGCGTTGGGTCAGCAGGCTGCCGGTCATCCGCTGCTGCGTTTGAGAGGCCTTGGTTTCGGCGATCTGAGACGCTTTGTCAATTTCTTTCAGCGCCTGCTCGGTCTTGCCTTGCCGATCGAGCAATTGCGACAGCAGCTGAGCGGCGATGACGAAGTTGGAAACCTCTTGCGAAGAGGACGTCGGGCCGAGCCGCCCAGCCAACCGCTCGTTCTGCTGCTGCAGACGCTCGATCGCCAGGTCCGGCTTCTTCTGTCCAAGCGTGTAAGCCAAGAGGTAGGCCAGATAGTAGTTGGCCGGACTTGGATCGGCGGCTAGCGTTGCATCAACGCGCTCGATGGCTTCGTCGAATTTCTCGGCCTGAGTGAGGGCGAGCAGGCTTTGCCGCGTCAGCGGTTCGTTCTTGTCTGCCGCAGCGGCGTCGCCAGCCGGCTGAGAACCGGCTTGCGGTTCGTCCATGGCCCACAGCCTGGCATCGTTCAATCGCACTGCTCCGCTGCCGGAGAGCGACCCAAAGATCGCCAAACTCCACAGGGCAAATCGGCGTTTCAAACTTTCTTGCGCAGAGAAACTACGGCTCGGTCCGCTCATGATTTTCCTCGATTCAGCAAACCCAGGAATCAGCCCGCCAGACGCACGCGCTGTTCAATGTATCGCAAAACGGTTGGCCGACCCATCGTTGGCAGTGCACGATCGGCAAAAAGAAGTTGCCAAAAAGAATGGGAGCCGAGTTTTTGCAAACTCGGCTCCCAAGGCATGTCGTGTCGGCCCGCTCGGGGGCGAAGCCCAGGCGGCTTACTTGGCCGGGTCGGCCGGAGGTGCCGAGCTGTCGGCGGCCGGAGGCGTTGCCGGTGCGGTGGCGTCGGTGTGGGCAGCGTCGTCAGCATGCGTGTCGGCCGGAGTGGTGGCAGGCGCAGGCGTCGTGTTCGAAGGCGTCGGAGCTGCCGGCTCGCAACCTACAGCCGCCAAGCTCAAAACCGCTACCAGACCCAAATACTTCTTCATCGGAATTCTCCAGTGGATTCAGTCTTCCAGCCAGCCATGCGGGGCGCCAGCCAGAACGTTTTCGATCATCAGGCCTCCACGCATAAGGCCGTGTCTCCACCTGATCAGAGTCTGAAACGAGCCACTTTATTCCGGACGCAGCAAAAAATTCCGGACGCAGTGAAAAAATGTGCGGCTCGGCTGCGGAAATGCCCCCGCGGGCACCGCCCAAAGACAAAATCGGTTCTCGAAAGTCGCCAAGGCCGATAGAATTTGCTCCACAGCAGCCCGTGGGAGAGCGCTTCGAATAAACGCGCGACTTCCTCTTCTGTTGCTGGTGCCGGCGAATTGGCCGCTATGGACATAAAAAGGTGACCGCTGCTCATGACAGACCCACTGGAACCACTGCTGGGGAAAATCCATCAAGGCGATTGCGTGGCCGGCATGCAGCAGTTGCCCGACGGCTCGGTCGATCTGGCCTTCGCCGATCCTCCCTTCAATATCGGTTACGAGTACGATCAGTACGACGATCGCTTGGAATCGGAAAAGTATGTCCAGTGGTGCCACACGTGGATGCAGCAGATTTACCGAGTGCTGCGGGCCGACGGCACGTTCTGGCTAGCCATCGGCGATGAGTACGCGGCCGAACTGAAGATTGAGGCGCAAAAGCTGGGCTTTCACTGCCGCAACTGGGTCATTTGGTATTACACATTCGGCGTGCATTGCCGGCTGAAATTCACGCGCTCGCACGCCCATCTGTTTTATTTCGTCAAAGACCCCAAGCAGTTCACCTTCAATGCCAGTGAGATCGCCGTGCCCTCGGCGCGGCAGCTGGTCTACGCCGACGCCCGCGCCAATCCCAAAGGGCGGACCCCGGACGACACGTGGATTTTGCGGCCGCAGGACTGCCCGGAAGGTTTTGGCAGCGACGAGGACACTTGGTACTTTCCGCGGGTTGCGGGGACATTCAAGGAGCGCGCGGGCTTCCACGGTTGCCAGATGCCCGAGCAGTTGCTCGGTCGGATCATCCGCGCCTGTTCCCAACCGGGCGAAGTCGTTCTGGACCCCTTTTCGGGCAGCTCGACGACCGTGGCGGTCGCCAAAAAGCTCGACCGGCGTTTCCTCTCGTTCGAACTGTCCGAGGATTACCAGCGCCAGGGCACCGAACGACTGAAGCAGATTCGCGCTGGCGATCCGCTCAACGGAGCCGCCGAACCGAAGGTCAGTGCGCCATCGACCGCGGCGGGGAAGAAGCGGCGCAGTACCAGCGGCCGCAAGCCCAAGGCAGGCAGACTCCTGCCCGGTCTGGAAACGGACTGATCGCTCGCTGGGCGACGACGGAGGCAAAAAAATCAGCCGACATGCGAGGGCATGCCGGCTGATTGGCTTTTCCAACGGGTTTAGTTCACGCTGGCCGAGGGCTCGTGGGGCTTACTGGCCGCCTTCTTGCGAACTCTGGGCTCCTTCGGCGATTGCGAAGATCCGGTTGCGGTTGGCGATAAACAGCGTGTCGTTGGCGGCCACCGGGGTGGTGAACACGGCGCTTTCCATATCCATTGAACCGATCTTTTCCATCTCCTTGGACAGCTTGAAGATCGAGATCTCACCTTCGTCGTCCGAAATGTAGACGCGATCCTCGACGATCAGCGGCGAAGCCCACGAGGCAGCGAACATATCGAACGTCCAGTAGGGCTTGCCCGTCTTGGCGTCCAAGCAGTGGAACATGCCGCTGAAATCGGCCACGAACAAGAGGTCGTTCTTGATCGCCACCGTGCCGCAGGTGCGGTGCATCGTCTTTTCAAAGTCCTCGATGTCTTCGCCGACATAATGCCAGATGGCGGCCGAGTTGGGATTGTCGCGCTGGAAGTCACCTTCCTTGGCGACCAGGGCCTGCAGACGCTTGGGCGGCACAGGTTTGTCGGGGGCTTTCGAGTTGTAGACGATCGTCGGGCTGACGTCGCCGCGCTTGGTCGGATCGATGCACCACAGGTGGCCGTTGCCTTCGCCGTGTTCCGGGTCTTCCCCGACGCCTACGTAGACCAGGCCGTCATAGATGCAGGGCGTAGCGATGACGTGGTTGCGCGTGGCCGAACCGCCCAGCACGTACTGCGAATCCTTCGGGTTGCAGTCGAATTTCCACAGCAGCTTGCTCTTGCCGTTCTCGCCCTTGGGGTCGAAGCTGTACAGCCAGCCATCGCCGCCGCCGAAGATCACCTGCTCGGCGCCGCCCAGCACTGCATAGGCTGGCGACGACCACTGGCCGTGCAGCACGTTGTTGCCGGGCGAATTGTCGGTCCAAATAACTTCGCCCGTGTCGCGGTTGACGGCCATGAAGCTCGGAGCATCGTTAGCCGGCAAGTTGACGTGTCCTTCGTCGACGCCGTTGGACGTGTTGACGAACAGCATGTTGCCGGCGCTGGTGACCGAGCAGCTGCACATGTTGTGCTGGGAAACGCCCAGCTGCTTCATCATGTCGAGTTTCCAAATGACGTCGGCTTCGTCCTTGTTCTCATTGGGCTCTTTGTTGAAGGGCCCATCGTTCTCGCCGTCATGGAAACCGGCGGTGTCCAGGCAGACGACTTCGCCGCGATTGGTCACGTACCACAAACGTTCGCCGTCGACCATCGGCGCGCTGCAGATGCCCTGGTCGGGCCAGTCGTGCACGCGGCCGGTCGGCAGTTTTTCATTGGAGTGCTGCCAGAGGAACTTGCCGTCCTTTTCCGAGAAGCACAGGAGCACGCCCAGATCGACGGTCGTGGGATAACGCTTCAGGTAGGCCGCACCGTTGTTGGTGCCGACGTAGACCTGGCCGTTGGCAACGACTGGATTGCCGTAGGTTTCCGAACCGAGCGACGCCGACCAGCGAACATTCTTGCCGCTGCCGACGTCCCATTCGGTCGGGATATTTTTGGCATCGGGTACGTTGTTACGCAGCGACGAACCGCCCCACTGCGGCCAATCGTGCTTGCCGACCTTCATTTGATGGATCAGTTTGAGCACCTCGGCCGTCGCATCGTACTTGCCGCCATCGGCCTTCTTCGCGGCATCCTGAGCCAGCAGCGCCGTGGGCGCTGCCAGGGCTAAAGCCCCCAGGCAAAAGTGAAAAAAGAACTTTCGCATATTCGCTTGCTTTCTTTGGTAGTAAACGTTGGTCCGTCTGGATTTATTTGTTGGGCGTGACACTGACGTTGTCAATGTAGAACTCAGCCACACTGGCGTTGCCGAACAATCCGGGGCTGCCGTGCGTGTTAGGTGGGGTATCGGAGGCTTCGATCGTCCAATCCTTAGGCTCGTCCTCGCCGCGCGGCCAGACCTTGCCTCGCAGCGTCACGCTGTCCTTGCCGTTTTCGGCTTGGAACTTGAGCGTGTACCACTGGCCCGCCTTCCATTTGAAATCGACGGTCTTGGCAAAACGCAGTTCCAGTCGCGGCGTCCACGAACGGATCTGCAGTTGGTCCTTGGCCATCAGGTCGAGAGTGTACCGCTGGTTGATCAGCCCCATGTCGGGACGGCGATCTTCTTGGACCGGGGCGTACACATCGGCCTGAATCGTGTAATCATGCAACTGGGGCCAGCCCATCCAGCATTGGCTGCGGACGCCCTTGGGGATCGTTGCAATTTTAACCAACATCGATTCGCCTTCAAACTCTTTGGGCTGATGGCGATACGCCGCACCGATCCACGTCGGGGGGACTTGTTTGTCGTTGAAGTCGAATTTCCACGGGAGCGTCGGGATGATC
>JBQCJB010000846.1:0-10288 GCA_051953155.1 Aureliella sp.
TCGCTGGCCAGCCAATTCGCCGCGATCCTGGCGAACGCGCGAGCCTACGAAGAGGAAAAGCGCCGCGCCGAGGCCCTCTCGGAACTCGACCGCGCCAAGACGAGGTTCTTCTCCAATGTCAGCCACGAATTTCGGACCCCGCTAACGCTGATGCTCGGTCCGCTGCACGATGCGCTCGCTCAGGCCGAAGCCGGTTTACCCGCCAAGGACCGGGAGCGAATGGAGATAGCGCTGCGAAACGGCCTGCGACTGCAAAAACTGGTCAACACGCTGCTGGAGTTTTCGCGAATCGAAGCCGGGCGGATTCGCGCAACGTATGAACCGACCGAACTGGATAGCTTTACCGCCGATCTGGTTAGCAACTTTCGTTCGGCGTGCGAACAGGCCGGCCTCGATCTCCAAGTCGATTGCTCGCCCCTTTCCCAACCGGTGTACGTCGACCGGCAGATGTGGGAAAAGATCGTGCTGAATCTCGTTTCGAACGCTTTCAAGTTCACCTTTCACGGTGGCATCGCGGTCCAACTGCGGCAGCTCGGACATCACGTGGAACTGTCGGTGCGCGATACGGGCACCGGCATCCCTGAAGAGGAACTACCGCGATTGTTCGAACGCTTCCATCGGGTCGAAGGCGCCGAGGGGCGAACCCACGAAGGCAGCGGCATCGGGTTGGCTCTGGTACAGGAGCTGACCAAACTGCACGGCGGAACGGTCACCGCCAGCAGCCGGGCAGGTGAGGGTACGGAGTTCGTCGTGACGCTGCCGCTGGGTAGCAGCCACCTGCCGCCGGGCCACGTGCAGGAGTCGTCCGATTCCGAGCGCAGCGCCACCGCGCAAAGTGCTACTGCGTTCGTCGAAGAGGCGCTGCGGTGGCTGCCCGACGGTTCGCCATCAGCCGACGCGGCCGCTGGACATGGCTCGGACCGACCAGCGACGCTGGCGCCAAACTCCCAAGACGCAGCCTCGCTGGGAAAACGGCAGCGCATCTTGGTCGCCGACGACAACGCCGATATGCGACAGTATCTGGTCCGCCTGCTGTCGGACCAGTACGACGTCGAAGCGGTCCGCGACGGGCAGTCGGCTCTGGAGGCAGTGCGACTGCGGCCTCCCGATCTCATTGTGTCGGACGTCATGATGCCACACGTCGACGGCTTTGAGCTCCTGCGCAAGCTGCGCTCCGACGCGCGGATGGCCAACTTGCCGATTATCCTCTTGTCGGCTCGTGCCGGTCAGGAGAGCGAACTAGAGGGGATGGATGCGGGGGCCGACGATTACCTCGTCAAACCGTTTAGCGCTGCGGACTTGCTGGCCCGAGTCTCGGCGCATTTGCGGATGGCGCAGTTGCGCGAGCAGGTCGCCCGATCGCTGCGGGTAAGCGAGCAGCGTCTGCGGCATCTGGCGGAAGCCGGTGCGCGTATCGGCGCCGCCTTGGACATTCCTTCGATCACCGGCGTCATCAATGCCGAGGCCGCAGCCCTGATCGGCGTCCACCAGGCAGTCTCCAGTTTCACGACCAACGCCAACTGGGAACAATCGATCAACGTCGTCTATTTGTCCGACAAGTACGCCGCTTGGAAAGAGTACCAGCAGCAGCCCGACGGTTCGGGTATCTACTCGCTGGTTTGTCGACTCAATAAACCGATGCGACTCACGCAGGCGGAGCTGGAACAGCACCCGGCGTATCGCGCTTTCGGTGAACATGCGGCGAACCATCCGCCGATGCGCGGCTGGCTGGCAGCGCCGTTGGTCGGCCGCGATGGGCACAACATCGGTCTGATCCAACTTTCGGATAAACTCGAGGGGGATTTCACGGCTGAGGATGAAGCCATCCTCGTCCAGCTGACACAGATCGCGTCGGTCGCCATCGAGAATGCTCACCTTGTTCAGAACCTTCGCGAGGAGGATCGGCGCAAAGATGAATTCCTGGCCACTCTGGCTCATGAGCTCCGCAATCCGCTGGCTCCAATTCGTAGCGGTCTTCAAGTCCTGAGAATGGCCACTGCCGATCCGGCGATGGCCGGCGAGGTCCATTCGATGATGGAGCGCCAGGTAACGCAGCTGGTGCATCTGGTCGACGACTTGCTGGACCTTAGTCGCATCAGCCGCGGCAAGATCGAGTTGCGTCGTCAGCGCGTCGAGTTGGCCTCGGTCGTCCAACAAGCGATCGAGACCAGCCGCCCGTTAATCGAAGCCAACCGCCATCGTTTGTCCGTCACGCTTCCGCCGCGGCCTATCGCCGTTGAGGCCGACACGACGCGGCTGGCTCAGGTTTTTTCCAACCTCCTGAACAACGCCGCGAAGTATACCGAACCAGGTGGTTCCATTCATTTGACGATCGATCAGCAAGACGATCAGGCGGTCGTGACGGTGCGCGACAGCGGAATTGGCATTTCACGCGACATGCTGCCCAAGCTGTTCCAGATGTTCACGCAGTTCGAGCCGTCGCGCGAGCAGTCGCAAGGCGGACTGGGCATCGGCCTGTCGCTGGTCAAGAAGCTGGTCGAGATGCATGGCGGTAGTGTCCAAGCCGAAAGCGAGGGCGTTGGCATGGGAAGCCAGTTTGTCGTCCAACTGCCGGTAGCAGCGGCAGACAACGACGCACCCGCCATCGTCCAGCCCGCGGTGCAGCCATCAGCTTCTCCCCGCAGACGAGTGCTGGTCGTCGACGACAACCGCGACGCGGCGACCAGCCTGGCGATGATGCTGCAAATCATGGGGCACGATGCCCAGACGGCGTTCGACGGTCTGCAAGCCTTGGAGATCGCCGCCGAGCATCAGCCCGAGCTGGTCTTGCTCGACATCGGCATGCCGGGCTTGAATGGTTACGAGACGGCCCTCCGCATCCGGCAGCAGCCCTGGGGTCGCGAAGCGGTCATCGCCGCCTTGACCGGCTGGGGGCAGGACACCGATCGCCGCAAGTCACAAGAAGCGGGCTTCGATCACCACATGACCAAACCACTCGCGCCCGAAGCGCTCAAGCAGCTGCTCTCCGGCTTGGTCCGCCAGTCCCAATGATTCGACGGCTGGCAATTCGCGGCCGGCATTGCTAATTCAAGGGGCGATAAGATTGCGTGAAGTGCTCACGCTTCGAAAACCGACAACGGATATTGCCGCCCTGAGTGGTGGTTCGGTACACTAAGTCGCAGGCAAAACCATTGGCGCGCTTTCTGGTCCCATCCAACGTGCAATCCTCCCGCAAGTCGATAGTCATTCATTTCGCCGTTCAAGCGGCCTTGCTATCGGTTTGCGTTTCGGTTGCCCTGGGAGGCGCGCTGCGAGCCGCCATTCCGGCCGTCGCTCCGCTATTTTCGCTGATGGGAGCGGACCTATTTTCCTCGGAAATCCCGGCGGAGGAAGCACCGGGACAAGAAGAGATCCCGAGCGAATTTGAGACTTCGCCAGGAATTCATCGTCAGGAGACGTCGGCTTTCGTAGCCTCGAGTCGCTGTCGCGGCGGCGTCCACCGCGATCGTGCGACTCGTCAGAGCCTTCGGCATCTTCTGGCGTCTTTCTCCCGTTTCGACTGTCGGAACTCGAGCTCTGCGTTTGAGACCAGCTTCCGCAACGGCTGTGGAGCGTGCTTGCGTTGTTGAGCCACTCCGAACGAAGAAGCAGTGCTGCATTTGCTGAATACTGCCTTCAGTTCGCCTGTTTCGTTGGCCGCTTGAGAATTGTTGGGGGACTTTCACAGCCCCGATTTTCCCTTAGGCGAGCCTCGATTGCCTCGGTTTTCTCAGTCTGTCTCCGGCTTCTGCGTCCCAGCGGCCTTCAGTTTCACTGCGACACGCTGACAGAAAACCGCGTTTGAAACTAAAATCAAGCCAACAACCCAACACAAAATAGCCAATGCGGCGGTGACCTATGGAACGAATTATCGAAGGTGTCAAGAAGTTTCGCAGCGAAGAATACCCGAAGAACGCCGAGTTCTTCCAGTCGCTGGCAGCCAAGACGCAAACGCCGATGGCGCTGTTCATCACGTGCGCCGATTCACGCATCCATCCCAATTTGATCACGCAGACCGAGCCAGGCGACTTGTTCCTTCTGCGCAATGCCGGCAACATCGTTCCGCCCCACGGCTCGGTCGTGGCCGGAGAAGCGGCGACGATCGAGTACGCGATCGAAGTCCTGAACGTCCGGAATATCATTATCTGCGGGCATTCGCAGTGCGGTGCCATGCAAGCCCTCATTTCCAACCAGCGGATCGATGAATTGCCCGCGGTTTCCGAGTGGTTCCAGCACGCTGAGGTTACGCGAAGGATCGTGCGCCAAAAGTACGCCGATTTGCCGCCGCATGAAAAGGCGATCGCGGCTGTCGAGCAAAACGTTCTCGTCCAGCTGAACAATCTCAGCACGCACCCGTCGGTGGCCGCCGGCCTGGCGACTGGTCAGTTGCATACCTACGGTTGGTATTACGACATCGGCACTGGATGCATCTTACAGTACGACCCCGAGGTCGGTCGCTTTGAAGAGCTGGGGCACGAAGCGGTAGCGACGAATTCGTTCCCGTTTCGCCGCGCTCGCGAAACTGCGTAGCCCAAACCAGGCAGCAGTAGCAACCAGCACCAACCGAGCAGCAGGAGCAAGCGACGCAGCCAGCGTCTGCCGCTGCGCTCTCGGTGGCTGGAATAGCCATCAACTCTTCGAGCTTCTTTCTACGGGGCGTTTCGTACCATGGACTCCGCTGATCGTCTATTCCCCCGGACCCTTCTCAAGGATGCGGTCGCCGGGCTAATCGTATTTCTAGTTGCACTGCCGCTGTGTTTGGGGATCGCGCTGGCTTCCAATACCCCGCTGTTCTCGGGTCTGATCGCGGGCATCGTCGGCGGCATTATCGTCGGCGCGCTCAGCGGCTCACACACCAGCGTCACCGGCCCGGCTGCCGGACTGACGGCGATCGTCGCCGCTCAGATCGCACAGCTCGGATCGTTCGAGACCTTCCTGCTGGCTGTCGTCATCGGCGGCGTGCTGCAGATCGCGCTCGGGCTGTTCAAGGCCGGCGCGCTCTCGGCCTTCTTTCCGTCCAGCGTCATCAAGGGACTGCTGGCTGCGATCGGAGTCATCTTGATCCTCAAGCAAATCCCGCACGTGCTCGGACATGACCAGGATCCCGAAGGCGAAATGTCCTTCGAGCAACCCGATCATGAAAACACCTTCTCCGAATTCTTGGGGCTGTTCAGTGGCGACGTGCATCTCGGCGCGCTGACCACCGGCCTCTTGTCGCTGGCCTTGCTGATCCTGTGGGATCGATCGAAACGGCTCAAGCAGTCGCTCGTTCCCGCGCCGCTGCTGGTCGTCATCTTGGGTGTCGTGATGGGGCGCTTGCTGGAACGGCTCGGCGCGCCGTGGACGATCGAGTCGACGCACATGGTCCAGGTTCCGGTGGCCAGCTCGCTGGGCGAGTTCCTCGGCTTTCTGCAGTTCCCCGACTTTTCGCAGCTGGTCAATCCAGCCGTTTATGTCGGCGGCATCACGATCGCCATCGTGGCTTCGCTAGAAACCCTGCTCAACCTGGATGCGGTCGACAAACTCGATCGCAAGCAGCGACTTTCACCTCCCAGCCGCGAACTGTTGGCGCAGGGCGTGGGCAACGTGGCCGCAGGACTGGTCGGCGGATTGCCGGTCACCTCGGTCATCATTCGCGGTTCGGTCAACATCAACGCCGGCTCGGAAACCAAACTGTCCGCGATCATCCACGGGCTACTGCTGCTGGTGTGCGTGTCGCTGATGCCGGCCTATCTGAACACGATTCCTCTGTCGTGTCTGGCGGCAATCCTGCTGGTGACCGGTTTCAAACTGGCCAGCCCCAAACTGTTTCGGCAAATGTGGTCCGAGGGGAGGTACCAATTCCTGCCCTTCATGCTGACGCTGCTGGCAATCGTGTTTACCGACTTGCTGGTCGGCATCGTGATCGGTTTGGCGATCAGCCTGCTGTTCATTCTCAACAGCAATCTGCGGCGGCCGATTCGTGCGATTCGGGAAAAGGATGCCGACGGCGAAGTCCTGCTTATCGAGCTGGCCAACCAGGTTAGCTTCCTCAACCGAGCCGCGCTGGAGAATGCTATGCGCAAGGCGCCGCGCGGTAGCCGCATTCTGCTCGACGCGCGGCGTACCGACTATATCGATCCCGATATCCTCTCCTTGATTCGAGAGTTCAAGGAGGTCACCGCGCCGGTACACGACATCCAAGTCGCCTTGCTCGGGTTCCGCAGCAAGCTCAAACTCTCCGATCCCGACGCACACGTCGAATTTGAGCCCGAGTTGCCGCGCGATCGACTGACACCGATGCAGGTGATGGAGATCCTCATCGAAGGCAACAAACGCTTCGCCGAAGACCATCCGCTCGACCGGCATCTGCGGCGCATTCCCGATCCGAACAGCCACGTGCCGCGAGCCATGGCGGCCATCGTCACCGGCATTCATGCGCGAACTCCGGTCGAGAGCATTTTCGACCTCGGCCTGGGTGACGCTTACGTCATCCGTACGCCTGGAAATGTCGTCGGCAGCCGCGTAATCGGCGGCTTGGAGTTTGCCGCCGGAGACGGAGTGAAATTGATCGTGCTCATGGGCCACACGCAAAGCCGACTGGTCAGGGCGGCCATCCAGCGACGCGCCGGGCTCGAGGAGGAACCGGTGCTCTCTCGAGCGCCGCACTTGCAAACCGTGCTGGACGAAATCTCGGTTTCGCTCGATGAGAGCGACGTAGGGCAGTACCTGGCCGCGGATGCGTCGGCTCAAGAAAGACTCGTCAACTGCGTGGTGCGCCGGCACATCGCCCGCTGCGTCGACCAGGTGGTGTCGCAGAGCCCCGCGATTGGCCATTTGGTCGCCGACGGCGAAATGGCGATCATCGGAGCCTTGTACGATGTCGACACTGGCAAGGTTGAGTTTCTCGATCCGAGCGAGACGCAACCTCTGGCGAGCACCGCCGAGCGGGCGCTCAAGCACTAATCAGGGACGGTTCCGACAGCCGAGGTTTGCCACGTCAAATTGTCCTGCTGGCGGCGACAATTAGTCGTCGCTTTGATTTCGAAAACATCGCACGGGGAACGCGGTTCGCATTCACCTTCCGCTTATCGATCATAAGTCAACGGTGAGTTCCAACCTGCGTTTCCCACAGGAGCGATGAATGAGCAGTCATGCGGCCGGACAGACAGTGGTGGTGACAGGTGCGTCCGCCGGGTTGGGTCGCGCGATCGTCCGCGAATTTGCCCGACACGGCGCCAACGTCGGTTTGATAGCCCGCGGTGCCGATGGACTGGCGGCAGCCAAAAGAGAAGTTGAAAAGTACGGCGGTCGCGCGGTCGCTTGTCCGACCGACGTAGCGGACGCCGAGCAAATCGAAAAGGCGGCCACCGAGATCGAACAACAGCTCGGGCCGATCGACGTGTGGGTCAACAACGCGATGGTCTCGGTCTTCTCACCCGCGATGAAGATGACCGCAGATGAATTTCGTCGCGTCACCGAAGTCACTTATTTGGGCTATGTCTACGGAACGCAGACGGCGCTGCGGAGGATGCTGCCGCGCGACTCGGGCACCGTCGTTCAAGTTGGCTCGGCCCTGGCCTATCGCGGCATCCCTTTGCAGTCAGCCTACTGCGGCGCCAAGCATGCGATTCAAGGATTCACCGAATCGCTGCGCTGCGAATTAATGCACGACCAAAGTCAGGTGAAATTGACGATGGTGCAGATGCCAGCTCTCAACACGCCGCAGTTTCGCTGGACGCGTTCGCGCCTGCCCCGCAAGGCTCAACCCGTACCGCCGATCTACCAACCGGAAGTCGGCGCCCGCGCGGTCTATCACGCGGCGTACCATTATCGCCGCGAATGGAACGTGGGCATGATGACCGAGGTCGTCGTCTGGGGCAACAAATTCCTGCCCGGCGTAGGCGATTGGTACCTCGCCCAAACCGGCTTTGAGTCGCAGATGACCGACCAGCTGAAAGACAGCGACGCGGCGGACGATCTCTACCAGCCAGTGCGGGGCGACCACGGAGCGCACGGAGTGTTCGACGATCGCTCGATTGCCACCAGTTGGGAATGGGAGCTCAATCGCAATCGCCGGTGGCTCGCCATCGGCGGGGCCGTCGCCGGATTGTGCGGCCTATTGATGCTCCGTCAGCAGTGACCCACACCGCCACCTGCCACTCAGTCTCCCCCTCGCTATCCCGGACCCCAGTCTCCCCCTCGCTATCCCGGCCCCCAGACTCCCTTTCGCTAACCGCGTTCCCCAGTCTCCCCCTCGCCCCGCTTCGGGGAGAGGGGGCCGGGGGGTGAGGGGCAAGCACCCAAGTTATCGCTTCAACCAACTCGCAAAGCCATCGGGCTTTAAGAACGCATCAACGAACCCATTGCCCCCCAAACAATCGCACAGGAGGACGTCCGATGGAAAGGATCCAGGACCTGCGCGTCGAGGTGTTCACGATCCCGACGGAGACACCCGAATCCGACGGAACGCTCCAGTGGAATGAGACGACCCTCGTATTGGTTCACGCCCGGTGTGGCCGCGCGACGGGATTGGGCTACACCTACGCCGACACCTCGACGGCGCGGCTGATCGAGGACAAACTCAAGCCGCAGGTCGTCGGCTGCGATGCCCTGTCGATCACCGGCCCGAACGCGCGCATGCGCACGAGCCTCCGCAATCTGGGCTGCGCCGGCATCGCTGCCATGGCCATCTCGGCGGTCGATGTGGCCCTCTGGGATCTCAAAGCGCGACTACTTGGCGTTCCCCTCGTCCAACTGCTCGGTCAGGTTCGCGACGCAGCCAATATCTACGGCAGCGGCGGATTCACGTCCTATACTCCAGAACAGCTGTGCGAGCAGCTCAGCGGCTGGACATCGGCGGGCATTGGCCGCGTGAAAATGAAGGTGGGTCGCGAACCATCGCGCGACGTCGAGCGCGTCCAGCGCGCTGGCGAGTGCATTGGCCGGCAAGCGGAACTGTTCGTCGATGCCAACGGCGCGTACGCTCGCAAGCAAGCGCTTGCGATGGCAGAGCAATTCGCCGAGCTGGGTGTAACCTGGTTCGAGGAACCGGTCCCCTCGGCCGATCTGGAAGGTCTACGACTACTGCGCGATCGCTCACCTGCCGGAATGGAAATTGCTGCCGGAGAATATGGGTATCAATTGATCGATTTCAAGGGCTTGGTGTCCCACGGCGCGGTCGACTGTCTTCAAGCGGACATCACGCGCTGTGGCGGCATTAGCGGTTTCCTCGACGTCGCCGCGCTGTGCCGCGCGACGCAGATACCACTATCGACGCACTGCGCTCCGTCGCTCCACGTAGCTGTCGGCTGCTCGGTCGAGTGCCTGCGCCATTTGGAATATTTTTTTGACCACGTGCGCATCGAAGAGCTTCTATTCGACGGAGTGCTTCGACCGCGCGGCGGACGATTGATGCCCGACCTGTCGCGGCCCGGCCTAGGACTGGAATTCAAATCCTCCGACGCGCGTGCCTATGCGGTCCCGAACTGGTAACGCCCACCGAGTCGTGTTGCGCTTCCAAGGGGTCCGCGGTGCGGCAATGCCAAGTCCTTACTTCCATTACGAGCAAACGACTTCGAGGTTCTCCCATGCAGTCCAAACTCCTCGACCAGCATAGCCCTGAAAAAATCTTCGCCTTGATCTTTCAAGCTGGCGACGAAGTTCTCTCGGGGCTGACGAGTTTCGCCAAAGAGCGCCGGCTTTCGGCCAGCCATTTCACCGCCATCGGTGCGATGCGCGAAGTCGTGCTCGGGTACTTCGACTGGGAGCAGCGCGACTACGTCGAAATTCCTGTCCAGGAACAAGTCGAAGTGCTGTCGATGGTCGGCGACATCGCGCTGGCCGATGGCCAACCCAAAGTTCATGCGCACGTCGTCTTGGGACGACGCGACGGTTCGACCGTCGGCGGACACCTGCTCCGCGGCATCGTGCGGCCCACGCTGGAAGTCGTGCTCGGCGAGGCCCCCGCCCACCTGCAGCGCAAGTTCGATGCCGAATCGGGCCTGGCGCTGATCGATCTGAAGGTGTAAGGTGTAAGGTGTAAGGTGTAAGGTGTAAGGTGTAAGGTGTAAGGTGTAAGCTTAGAGCTTAGAGCTTAGAGCTTAGAGCTTAGAGCTTAGAGCTTAGAGCTAGCGAGGGAAGCAACGAAGCGGTCCGCTCAACGAAACATCGCTTAGGCAGCAGAGCGTATCTCGTCCACAATCACGCTCTCCTCAGAACTTATACCTTACTCCTTACTCCTTACTCCTTACTCCTTACTCCTTACTCCTTACTCCTTACTCCTTACTCCTTACTCCTTACTCCTTAC
>JBQCJB010000847.1:0-12799 GCA_051953155.1 Aureliella sp.
TAGACCGAGTAGAGAAGAGAAAATTGAGCGGCCCTGAACGTCTGAACCCACTGAGAAACTTCGGGTTATGAACGCTCTACTGCTCTACTTTCTCTTCTCTACTCTCTATCAGACCCTGCGATTCACCAAACCGTTGATTAGCCCAGAAAGCATCCTGGAAATCTCCTCCAGCTGTGACTTGAGCTCGCCATGCTTGGGCTCGTCGATCAGCTTCCTGCGTCGGGCAAGTTCGAGTAGCGGGACACATTCCTGGATTGAGCCGCGAGCGATAGTGAAGCAGTTCTTGCGGTCCGCCATTGTAAAGCGGCCATTGCCTTCGGCGATGTTCGCAGAAATAGAAAGCGCGGCGCGGTTGAGTTGGTCAACCAAGAAGCCATAGCCGCGTGAGAATTGCTCGGTCGTGGCACAGACCTGATCCGCGAAATCAACAGACTTCTGGTAGACCAGCAGCTTCTCGAACTGGAAAGTCATTCGGCTGCTCCGGAAGAAGAGAGTAGAGCAGTAGAAAGTAGACCGAGTAGAGAAGAGAAAATTGAGCGGCCCTGAACGTCTGAACCCACTGAGAAACTTCGGGTTATGAACGCTCTACTGCTCTACTTTCTCTTCTCTACTCTCTATTTTTTTCGGCCTTAAGGCCGAAAAAAATCGGGGTGACTGGATTTGAACCAGCGGCCTCTGCGTCCCGAACGCAGCGCTCTACCAGGCTGAGCCACACCCCGGAGATCTCGCATCACGGACTACTGCCGCTCTACCGCGGCACCCGACCTCGCTGTGCAAGAGCCCCTGATAGTAACGCAGGAAGTTTTTCAGTCAATGCCGGCTGGCAAGCAGGCAATGCCAGCACCTGACCGCGACAGGCGGGCGGCGGACCGGAAAAATGTCGGGTCGGCCGAACGGCGGACCTGGCGAGCGACGGAGCGGCGGGTCGAGTGAGAAACCGGGATAGGACTAGAGCAGACGCAACTGAAGCCAGCCTGCGGAAACGCGGTTCGCGGGCAGTTGGGCGGTTTGTTGACCTCCGATAGCGGGGACGATATTCTGTGCCCAGTCGCAATGCCTCGCTATCAAGCCGTTCTTTTCGCCCAATGGGATGCGCTGGTTATGAACCTTTCCGCTGGACTGATTGCGCTGATCGTCGTCGGGTCGCTCCTCCTCCTGGCGCTGATGTTCGTTGTTGGGCTCTACAACAACCTCGTCACGCTCCGCAATCGCTTCCAAAACGCCTTTGCGCAAATCGACGTCCAGCTCAAACGCCGCTACGACCTGATTCCCAATCTGGTCGAAGTCGCCAAGGGTTACATGAAACATGAACGCGAGACGCTCGACGCCGTCATCCAAGCTCGCAACTCGGCCTTCTCGGCTGGTCAAGCCGCAGCGGCTAATCCCGGTAGCGCCGAAGCCATGCAGGGCCTGTCCTCCGCCGAAACGGCGCTGGCCGGGACGATGACTCGGTTCCTGGGGCTGGCCGAAGCCTACCCCGACCTAAAGGCCAACCAGAACATGCTGGCCCTTCAAGAAGAACTCTCGAGCACCGAAAACAAAGTCGCCTTCGCTCGGCAAGCCTTCAACGATGCGGTCATGGCGTACAACACGGCGATCGAGACGTTCCCCGGAGTCGTCGTCGCCGGTATCGGCAATTTCCAGCGAGCCGCCTTGTTCGAAGTCTCCGCCCCGAGCGAACGCGAACCGGTGAAAGTCCAGTTCTAAAAAAGGGTCGCGTTCCACACAAAAGGTCCAAACTCTAGGCTGGGGTCGATCGGTGGACTTCTTCGAGCATCAGGACCGCGCGCGCCGTAAGACTTGGCTGCTGATCGGGTACTTCGTGGCAGCGGTCGTCGGAGTAGTGCTGTCGGTCTATCTGGCCGCCATGGGGATCCTGGCTTTAGCTGCGTGGCAAGAGGGCCGGCAGTCGCAACTGGCCCTCTGGCAGCCAGGTCTTTTTTCTGCGATCGTAGCCTCGACGCTGGCCGTCATCCTCACCGGCAGCCTTTATAAAATCGTGTCCATCGGCGGGAGCGGGGAACACGTCGCTCTCGGCCTCGGTGGTCGACAGGTCAATTCGAACACGCGCGAACTGTCCGAGCGCATCTTGCTGAACGTCGTCGAAGAGATGGCGATCGCCTCCGGCACACCGGTGCCGCCGGTGTATCTCATGGAAGAAGACGGCATCAACGCCTTTGCCGCGGGCACCACACCGCAAAACGCGGTCATCGGCGTCACTCGCGGAGCTGTTCAGACCCTGCGCCGCGACGAACTTCAGGGCGTGATCGCACACGAATTCAGCCACATTCTCAACGGCGATATGCGTCTGAACATCCGTCTGATGGGCTGGCTGCACGGCATCCTCGTGATCGCCATGATCGGCTACATGGTTTTGCGGATCATGAGCCAAACGTCGCGGTCCTCGTCGAGTTCCTCGCGGAGCGACAAAAAGGGCGGGGGAGGTCTCGCGCTGGCCATTTTGCTGATGGCCGTCGCCCTGATCGTCATCGGCTACGTCGGCGTGTTTTTTGCTCAGCTGATCAAAGCAGCCGTCTCGCGACAGCGCGAGTTTCTAGCCGACGCATCTGCCGTTCAGTTCACGCGCAACCCCGCTGGCTTGGCCGGTGCCCTGCTGAAAATCGGCGGTTGGAAAAGCCAAGCCCGGATTCGAGTTCCGCAAGCTGAAGAATCAAGCCACATGTTCTTCGGCAGCGCGGTCCCGTTTTCGCTATTCGCCACGCATCCGCCGCTGGAGGAGCGCATCCGGCGGCTTGAACCGCACTTCGATGGTCGCTTTCCGACGACCACCAAGACGCAGCACACGCTCGACGAAATCATCGAGCCACATGCACTTGCTCAGCGGCATAGCAATTTTTCCAGCGCCCATGCCGCCGCCGTCGCCGGTGCCCAACGCCTGGGAGCCGAGCCGAGCAGGCTGGTCCAGTCGGTAGGCCAACCGCGGCAAGAGCATCTCGACCAGGCGCACACTCTGGTCGATGTCCTAGAGGCGCCGCTGGCCGATGACCTTCGCGACCCGCTAGGAGCCAGCGCGGCAATCTTCGCCCTGCTGCTGGCGGCGCCGGAGAGCCAAGCTCGTCAACAGCAATTGGAGGTTCTCGGCGATCTAGCCGATCGTCGCATGTTGGATCAGCTGCGGCGCGTGCTGCCGTCAATTGATCGGCTGGCCCCTGAACAGCGATTGCCGGTCGCCTGCCTGGCATTGCCAGCCCTGCATCAAATGTCGCCGCGCCAAGTGACCGCGTTTCAGAACCGCGTCCAAACGCTCATTCGCAGCGATAGTGAGGTATCGCTGTTCGAGTTCGCGGTGCAGCGGTTCATTGCCAAGCGGCTCGCCGCGAGATTGCCGGAGAAGCGCTCGGATGCGAAGTTGCTGTCGCGTTCGCTCCGTGAGTTGCAGCCAGCCTTCACGCTGGTGCTGTCCGCCCTGGCCAACCTGAGCGGCTCGGACAACGCCGAGGCCGCCTTTGCCGCCGGCGTGAAAGCTCTGCAGAAGTCGGCGCGCACGCGCTGGGAATCGCTCGAGGTTTTACCAGCCGACGAATGCACCGTGGCCAACCTCGACCGCGCGCTGGACGAACTGGCCCAGGGCTCGCCTCGCTCACGGCAGCACATGCTCGCCGGTTTCACGGCCACGATTGCCTTCGATGGCCACATGTCGGTCCGCGAAGGGGAGCTGCTGCGGGTCATCGCCGACGCACTCGGCTGCCCCGTCCCGCCGATCCTGTAGGGGCGCTCGTGGTCGAAAGAAGCGCGAGCGGCGCGAAACGCACGCGCGGAAAGACCTTGCGAGATTCGAAAACCAAAAGACAGACAGTCGGGACGACTGTCCTACGATTAAAACAGCTCAGTCTCCCCCTCGCGCCGCGTCGGGGAGAGGAGCGCGAGCGGACCGCACGCGCCCAAATAGAATGCGGATTCGAAAATCAAAGACAGACAGTCGGGACGACTGTCCTACTTGGACTCTAAAACAGCTCAGCCTCCCCCTCGCCCCGCTTCGGGGAGAGGGGGTTGGGGGGTGAGGGGCGAGCGTTACCGACATCTTCCGCGCCGCAAAGAATGGGCGAGCAGGCGTTACTTGGTGACGACCCAGATGTTGCGGTAAACAACCGGGTTGCCATGCCCTTGGAGGTACAGCGGCGGTGGGCCGGGGCCTTCGGGCAAGCGGCCGGGGGTGCCGCTGCTGAGTTCCAGATTGTCGTGGATCACGACGCCATTGTGTCGGACAGTGATTTTCGCGGGGCTGGTCTTCTTGCCACTGTCGTCGAACTTGGCCGCGACGAAATCGATGTCGTAGGTTTGCCAGGTCAGCGGTGGATAGCACATGTTGACCTTCGGCTTTGCGATCTTGTAGATACCGCCGCACTCGTTGTCTTCGCCCGACAAGCCGAACGAATCGAGCACTTGCACCTCATAGCGGCTCTGGACGTAGACGCCGCTGTTGCCTCGCGCCTGACCTCGAGCCTCGGGGCGGAACGGCGTGCGAAATTCGATGTGCAGCGAGTGATCGCCGAACTTTTCGCGGCTGGCCGTGTTGGCCATCAACAGATGGTCATCGGTCAGTTTGCCATCGACGAAATGTTCCGCTCCGCTGCCATCGAACAGCACCATTGCACCCTCAGGAGCCTTTTTGCCGAGGGTCGGGCTTTCGCGATGCACGCGTTTCAACGTTCCTAGCGTCTTGCCTTCGCGGATGATTTTCAGCTCGTCACCGGTCAATTCAGCCGAGTACTCGTCGGCGACGAAATTGATTGTGTCTCCTGATCGCGTGCCTTCGGCCGTCTTGGTCTCGTTGCCGGCCACGTAGCCGTCGCCAGGCAGACCGCCGGGATATCCGACCAATCGAAATTTGCCGTTACCCAGCGCGATCGACTGCGCGCCCCATGTGTGCTTCTCGCCCGTGCCGACTTCTCCTTGGAACTCGCCTTGCGCCGCATATTCCTCGCCGGCAGACTTCGGGTCGGTGTAGGTCGGCCCATCCTTGTCGGAATCAGCCGCTCGGGTCGGAGCCGCATGCCAAACGGTGCTGGCCGCGATGGCACATGCCAGGAGCGATAGCGTCCGCAACCAATGCTGAGAGCAAGTCTTCATTTCAGTCCTCGAAGCAGGTGGTGGGTAGAGCGGCCGGACGCCGGATGGCTGTTGCACAGCTGACATCGGCACCGCCGCGATCAGAGTCACACAGCCTAGCCGTTCACACCCGCAAATCAACCGTATGGGCAGACTAACGCAGCAGGTCTTCCAGACGGGCCAGCGCGATCATCAGCTGATGCCA
The DNA here is from genome assembly GCA_051953155.1 of Aureliella sp. Classification (GTDB taxonomy): domain Bacteria; phylum Planctomycetota; class Planctomycetia; order Pirellulales; family Pirellulaceae; genus Aureliella. The sequence goes on from JBQCJB010000847.1 coordinate 5,276, forward strand.
ATGAGCCAGCAATTCGAAAGTATCCAGTTCGTCGGCGTCGTCGCGATCAAAGCCCAGCTCGGAGACTTTCAGCGTGTTGCCCAAGACCATCACCCCTTGGACCATCGCCACATCCCCTTTCTCTTCGGCGCTCAATTCGACGTCGTCGTAAACCGGGACGACCTGCTGCATCGTCTTGTGCACCGTCCACAGAGCGGCCTTCTCCTGATCGTCAGCCGAAACCACGGTGCGAACAGTGCCACTTTGAATGTAGTACTTGGCCATGAGCGTGAACTTCCTTGCGTGAGCAGATGAATCGTTGCCGGGCGATCCGTTCGAGAGCGGATCACATCGCGAAGCATTTCCTCGCGACAGGCATACTTATCGCGAGCCTGCCGACAACTTTGGTCCGAGACACCGAAAAAATTCGGGATTGTTCGCGCGTCTCAAACTCTGCCAACACATCAAACTTTGCCAACGCACCGCAGCCAGCTCTACTCAGGCTTATACGCCAGGACTGCGTCCAGCGGCGAACTGGTCCGGCAGGCCGCCACATGGTCGAAACCGCACTCCTGCAGCAACTCGGCGTACTCGGCGATGCTACGTTCCTTGCCCTCGGTGCAGGTGAGCATGTTCAGGCTCTGCAGCTGGGCCCAGCGCGGGCTGGTCTTGTCGTCCGCCAGCAGCTTCTCAGCGATCAGCAACCCGCCACCCGGCGGCAGCGCCTCAAATATTCTCCGAAGCAAGAACTTGACCTTCTGCTCGCTCCAATCGTGAAGAATGCGGCCGACGGCAAACAGGTCGGCCTCCGGCAGCGGATCGATGAAGAAGTCGCCGCCGTGCGTGCCGACGCGATCGGCGACGGGCATTTGGGCGATGATTTCTCTGGCCAGCGGGATCGCGTCGGGCAGGTCGAACACGGTCGCCCGCAACTGCGGATAACGTTGGCAGGCTGCGCAGGCCAAATGCCCCGTGGCCCCTCCCAAATCCACCAGGTGGCGAAACCGGCTGAGGTCGAACGCCCCGACGACATGCGGCGAACTGATCAGCCCGTAACCGTGCATGCCCATCAAAAACTCGCGTTTGGCCGCCTCGGTTTTGAAGAAGTGCGAAAAGATCGGGCCTTCCCAACCGTATGCCTGAGGCCAGCGGTGTGTCCCCTCGCGCACGGCGTCCTCCAAGTGGGCCCACAGTTTCCACATGACCGTGTTCGAGTAGCCGATGTAGCCGGTCAGCCTCCGCGGGCTTGAACTGGTCAAGTAAGCGGCCGCGGCCGGCGTATTGGCATACTGTCGCTCGGCTTTGCTCAACAGTCCGAGGCCCACGCAGGCGTCGAGCAGGCGCTCCAGACCATCCTGGCTGCAGGAAAGCTGTTCAGCCAAAGCAGGCAAATCGCACGGGCCGGCTTGCAGCGCGTCAAAGACGCCCAGCGATACGGCGGCGAACATCGCTTTGGAACGCCGAAAGGCCTCAATCAAATCGAGGACGATCGCAGGATCGGCAACGGTGACATCCTCGGCTGGAAGTGTTTTTTTCTGGCTCATAGCGGTCCTTCGTGAATGTGGTTTTTTTGATGCGAGTGCAGAGCCCGCTGGAGCGACAGGGAACCATCCACCGCGACGTTAGCCGCACTGGGGCGTCGCCACACAACGCGGCCAGAGTGTATTGGAAACGAAGATCGGCGGCAGATGGAGCGCCAACTGCAGGGAATCCGGGATGCAGCGGGAGGATGTCAAGCGGGATATATTGACTTTAGGGGGGATTTTATGAGATACTTTGCCCCCGGAAAAAATCCTGCAACCGTTGTGCTGGCTCCAGTTTATTGGCTTCACAGGAAAGGACAAAGCGATCGACCGCAATCAGACTCGCGTAAACAACCAGATCCGAATTTCCCAAGTCCGAGTCATTAGCGAAGAAGGTGAACAGCTCGGCATTCTTGCGACCGACGACGCCCTGGCGCGGGCTCGCGATGTCGGCCTGGACCTGGTTGAGGTGGCTCCGAACGAAAAGCCGCCGGTTTGCCGCATCATGGACTACGGCAAGTACAAGTACGAAAAGGGCAAGAAGAAGCACGGCCAGGCGCATGCCCATCACGGCAAGACGAAGGAGATTCGTCTGCGGCCGAAGACTGGCGAGCACGACATCAACTTCAAGGTCAAGCAGGCCAAGGGTTTTCTACAGCACAAGGACAAGGTCCAGGTGTCCGTCATTTTCCGCGGACGCGAGATGGCGCACATCGAAGAAGGTCGCCGCGTCATGGAGGGCGTGGTGCAAGAACTTCTCGAGTTCGGAAAGCTGGAATCGACCCCGCAGCAACTCGGCAAGCGCATGATCTGTACCCTTGCTCCCAAGTAGCTTGCGGCCATGACATCGCCCGGCGTCGGACGGCCACTTGGCATGGCGGAACTTGCTCTTGATCGCGGCAAGCGAGTCGCTATTCTTTCGGCTCGCTCTGACTATGATGTCTCAGAAACGTGCGTGAGAGCCACATGAAGTGAATCGCCTCACGCCACTTTGCGCACCCGAGTCCCATGCCATCGACCGTTCTCGAGCGCGGGTTGACCGCGCCTGCCATGTCTGCGTCCTGCACGCGTGAACCACGCTTTCCGAAGCTTCGTCGCAACTTGGCTCTGAGCACCAGCGAGGCAGGGGCCTACGGCGCGATGGTCGGGATGGGCGAAACCTACCTGCCGGCTTTTGCTTTGGCTCTGGGCATGGGCGAAGTCACCGCCGGCATCGTGGCCAGTGCGCCGATGCTGGTCGGAGGCGTCCTGCAGTCGATCTCCCCCTGGGCCATCACGCGGCTCGGCTCGTACAAGATCTGGATCGTACTCAGCGCGGCTTTGCAGGGATTGAGCTTGATCCCGCTGGTCGCCGCCGCCTGGTTCGGTGCTCTCTCGCCGGCTGCCTTGCTGGTCATCGCGTCGCTCTACTGGGCCGGAGGTCTGGCGGCCGGTCCCGCTTGGAACACGTGGATCGGGCACCTGGTACCGACCAGCGTCCGCTCCAGGTTTTTCGCCCAGCGGACCCGAGTTAGCCAGTTGCTGACGGTCAGCGGTTTTCTCGCTGGCGGGCTGTGCTTGCAATGGGCGAGCGGGCCGTGGGTGCTGACGGCTTTCGCAGCCATCTTTGCCGTCGCGTGCGTCTGCCGCTTCGTCTCGGTGTTCCTGCTGGTGGCCCACCACGAATCGAAAGAGTCCCGCGAACTGGTGATGCGGATCGCCGCCAGCCAACTGGGCGGCAATCACACCAGCCCGCGCGGCATGCGGCTGATCACCTACCTGGTCGTCGTCCAGGGAATGGTCCAGATCTCTGGTCCCTACTTCACGCCCTACATGCTCAAGCAGTTGCATTTCAACTACGCAGCCTATGTCACGCTCGTCGCCACGGCATTTATCGCCAAGGCGGTCTCGCTGGCGGTCTGGGGCAACGTGGCCAGTCGCCGTGGGCCGCGGTTCCTGCTGTGGCTGGGGGGCATCGCGATCGTGCCGCTGGCTTCCCTGTGGACGCTTGGCCAGTCGTTCGCCTGGGTAATGTGCGTCCAAATCCTCAGCGGAACATTCTGGGCAGCTTACGAACTCGGCTTTTTCTTGATGTTCTTCGAAGCGATGCCGGTACCGCAGCGGGCTCGGATGCTGACGCTGTACAACCTGGCCAACACGTGCGCCTGGTGCGCCGGTTCGCTCATCGGCGGCGCAGTATTGTCGGCGATGGGGCCGAGTCTGTCGGCCTACTGGACCCTGTTTGCCATGTCCAGCTGCGGCCGGTTCGCCGCGCTAGCGCTGCTGTTTCGCGTCGATGCGATTCCGCTGCCGATCCGTCCACTGCAGCTGGCCTGGCGCGTCTGGGGGCTGCGACCGGCTGGGGCTTCGATGACCACGCCGGTGCTGGCGACGCTGGAAACCAGTTCCGCCAGCCAGTCCGAGCCTGCGCTGCCGGTCCCGGCTCTGGCGCCCGCAGTCGTCCTGGCTCCCGCGGTCGATCCGCAGGCCGCTGCCTAGTCAGGCATTTCGGCCCTTCTCGGCCCTTCTAGGCCATTTCTGCCAAGCGATCGCCAATGCGTGCAAAGGGCAATTTGCACGCCTCCAACGGTGAAAGGGCGATTTTTCCGACAAGGTCAACCTAATGTGACTCAACTCGGCGCGCCAGAGCATCCGATACTACCCGCACAACCAGAATTTTGCGTGCGCTCTGTGCCCTCGCGAGCGAGGGCAGGCCCTCTAGGAGCGAGGGTAGGCAGGCGCGGGGGCGATCCGTCACGAAGCGGTGGAAGGTGATTATGTCGATGTTCAATCAAGTGTGCCGACTGGTAGCCATCCTAGCACTTGCAGCAATCCCATCCACTGTGCGCGGGCAGCAAGCGTGGCACCCGTTTGCCGATCCGATGGAGTTCGATCCCGACTGGCAATTCTTTGCCCCAGTCGACGCCGACTACCTCGAGGAACTCTCGCCACGCAAGCGAGCCCACACCGGTTGGTTCGGGACCTACGACCGCGAATACACGCTGGTCTCCCGCAGCAACCAAGAGGGTGGCGGCGGCGACTTCACGTGGACCAACCGCTATGAAGTCGGCATGATGAACGAGAAGGACTCCGGCTGGTTGTTCACCGTCCGGCACATGGGCGGTCCGAACGTTTACGAGCGTGTGCCGCAGCCGCGGATCAACCTCGTCAACACCGCTGACGTCGGCGATCCGCTCGATCCGCTGTTCCCGTCGGTGGAACGCAACGACGAAATCCTCCGCGAACGGACTTACATCCTCGGTGACAGCTTGAACGTCGCTGCTTTCTCGAGCCTGGAACTGAACAAGACCTGGCGGATGGAACCGTATCGCTATGGCGGCATCCTCGAACCGCTGGTAGGCTTGCGTTACAGCAACTTCCAAGACTATTCGCTCAACCAAGACTATTCGACCAGCACCTTCCAGCCATCGACCGGCACCAACGCGACGTCCTTCCTGACCGAAACGCTGACGACGGCTGACTGGAAGATCGACAACCGCATGTTCGGTGGCCAGCTCGGCTTCCGCTACTTCACCCACGTCGGACGCTGGACGCTGTCGACGGAATTGCGAACGCTGGCTTTGGCCAACTTCCGCCGCGAGCGCCAACGCTTCTTCGCCACGACGACCCAGTACTCGGGCGTCACCGAAGGGGCTAACGTCGTGGTCGAACGCACTACCTATCCAGTGCTGGTAGTGCCCAAGCAAACGACCAGCTTTGTGCCTGGTTTCGAAGTCCGAGCCGAAGCCGCTTATCAGGTGACCAAGTACATCGATCTGCGGGGCGGCATCGACTTCATCGACCTGGCTTCGAACATCCGCCGCTCGTCGATCAACCCCGGCCCCGCCTTCGGTGCCGTGGGCAACAACAGCGTGCAGATGACCGGCTTTACCTTCGGCGTCGCGATCAATCGCTGACCGCCTGAGCCTGACCGAGCCTCCGCAAAATTCCGGGACGGATGCGATGCACACCCATCGCATCCGTTTCGCATTTGACCGATTCGCTCTGGCAGCTGGGTGCCACGTTTGATACTGTCCGTCCAGGGAGCACTGGCGGACAAGCGCCGACCCGAACGAAGAAGTCTTTCCTGAGAGTGGCTTGCATGGCAGCGAACAGCAATCGAGACAGCATGCTTAACCGCTTGGCTGGACGCGCGTTCGTTGCTGCACTCGCTGCGCAATGCCTGGCTTCGGCCGCCGGCTGCACCGACGGTCCTCTGTTCCAGCTGAAAAAACTCTCTCCGTGGCACCAGCGCGAGTGGCAACGCGATCGCGAGCTGGGTCCGACCTACAGCCAGCGGCTCGACGAACTGCAACTGCTCAAGTCGCGCATGGCGACCATGCCCGAAGCCGAAAAACAAAACTGGGGCAGGCTGCTGGAAAAGATCGTGACCAGCGATACCAGCCCCGAGATGCGAGCTCAAGCCGCGCAGGTGCTGGCCATGGCCGGCGGCGAAGCGGCCGACCGTGGGCTCAATGCTGCATCGGCCGACGAAGTCGAAAAGGTGCGTTTGGCAGTCTGTAAAGCTTGGGGCACGCGGCGCGACGAACACGCGCGCGACATGTTGCTGAGCCTGGCCAAGACCGACGAAAGCGACGACGTGCGCCAAGCCGCTTTGGGCGCGCTCGGTAACTTCGACGACGCTGAAGTCCGCGCTATGCTCGCCGAAGCCCTCGACCACAAAAATCCCGCAATCCAACAGCAGGCGGTTGTTGCGCTGCGAAACATGACCGGCCGCGATTTTGGCGGCGATTTCGATGCCTGGAAACGTTTTCTAGGGGGCGAGCAAGTGCCCGAACGGGAACCGGAATCACTGACCGCCCGCGTCCTCGAATCGCTGCCGTGGACCAAGTAAGTTTGCCTCGTTCCCGCGCAATTTCTGGGGAAGAGTGAATTTTCCCTGGAGGCTGGAGCGAGGGGGCGAGCGATGCCGACCAATAAGGTTTGTCCCCACGCCCGACTCCGCCTCCAACCGCTCGGGTGGCCGGCGAAGGCCGCGCGTGCCCAGACACCGCAACGTTTTGCGTTTCACATGAGCCTGAGATTGACTGCCGATATGAAACTGAAATTCTGCGATCGACGCCTTGGCACCCTGACCATCCTTGTCGCAGCCATGGTGGCGATCGCCGGACTGACAGTAGAAAAGCTCACAGCTAGCCAGCCTGCGGATGCCAAGGCGCAAAGCTCGTCGCGCCGCCCCAAGCCAGCGGGCGCAGGTGACGGCGACAGCCAACCGGCCGCTCGACCGTCGTCTGAGAAAAAAGTCTCAGCGAAAGCTCAGGCCAGCACCAGCGATCTGCAGCTGGAATCTCAGATCAGTTCCGCCTCATCCGACACTCTGGACGACGAACCCGGGCTGAGCCTCTCCTCGAGCGACGGTGACGAGGACGGCGAGGAGGACGAACTCTCGATCGAAGCCCAGCAGGCTAAGGATCAAGGCGAATGCCCCGGTTCGGAAGAGCCGCAAGGCCCACCACCACCCGGCCCGGACGATCTGCCGCTGGAACAAGACGAGCACCCGTTCGACGCCCCGGCTGCCCAGAGCGAAGCCCGCGGCGCCGCGGTCGAAGAAGCAAAAGACGTCGAGCAAGCGCCCCCGGCCCCCGCTGCGACCAACGACCCGGCGCAGTCCGCCCGCCAGCAGCAGCTCCAGCGACGGATCAACTTGTGCCTGGCTCATTATTTCACACACCGCGAAAATCTCGCTCTCCGCAGCCCCTGGGCGGTGATGCACACCATCCTGCCGTTTGGCGTGGAAACCGATATCATCGCCGGTAACCGCAACGTCAACGCTATTGGCTGGATGTGCTACAACGGCGTCTGCAAGACGCAGCGGATGTTCCATCCCACTCAACGCGGTTTTCGCACCAATGTCGGCCCGGGCGTGCAAGGTCACGAAGGCCAATTCCTGGCCATCCTCGCCCAGTCGAGCGTCCCGCGCGATTTCCCGATCCTTGTCGGCAAGACGCGTTACACAATCTCCGACTTGATTCGCTACGAAATGGTCACGTGCCGTGAAAACTCGGAACTGACTTTCAAACTC
>JBQCJB010000848.1:0-13555 GCA_051953155.1 Aureliella sp.
CGCTGCGCAATCTCCGGGTCGACGGGCAGAGCGGAAACGGGCTGAACCTCGATGACGGCGGCCAGCTCGATTCGCCGATCTCTGGGATCACCCTCGAAGGCATCGAGGTCTCGAACATCGGACCGCAAGGGAATTGTGACGGCATCAAATGTTCCGGGCTGAGCGACGCGACCATCCGCAAGTGCACGGTCACCGGTTGGGGCGGACAGGCCATCGATCTGGTAGGGTGCCACCACGTGCTGGTGTCAGAATGCAAGTTTGTAGGCAAGCCCGGTTTCAGCGCGACGGCAGGCGTTCAAACCAAGGGGGGCTCGTCGGAGATCGTCGTTGAAAAAAGTCGCTTCGTCGATGCCGGCCAACGCCCGCTGAACGTGGGCGGGTCGACGGGCTTGGCCTTTTTCCGCCCTCAATCCGCCAAGCACGAGGCCAGCCAAATCGTCGTGCGCGACAACGTCATCGAAGGCGGACTGTGTGCTGCTGCCTTTGTCGGAGTCGACGGCGCCCAGTTCCACGGAAACACGATCCTGTATCCGAAGCGCTGGGTGTTCCGCATTCTTCAAGAAACGACCGACGCGCGTTTCGTGCCTTGCCGCCAGGTCGAGATTCGCGACAACCGCATCGTGTTCCGACGAGCAGAGATACCGATCGAAATCAACATCGGCGGCGGTACAGCGGCAGAGACTTTTCGCTTTGCAAACAATCGTTGGTTCGCCGAAGACCGCCCGCAGTCGTCCAAGCCGAAACTCCCGTCGACCGAAGCTGACGGAACGTACGGCGTCGACCCGCGGCGGGATCGGTGATTCAGAGGAAGCAGCAGAAGAAGAAGAAGAAGAAGAAGAAGAAGACAGCCGAGACGGCTGTCCTACTGGGGGACAAGCTGGGGCTGGAGTAGGCGACGGCCTTCGAGGGTTTCGATGCGTATGTAGAGAACGTCGCGCGGCGTTGGGGGAGCCTCAGGCTGGTCGCTGGGCACCAACTGCTGCCCGCGCGCGTTGAATTCTTCTACCGTGCCGTCTTGCCGCGTGCGTGTCCATCCGCTGGGCTGCCCCTGCTCGTCGTAGTGATATTCGTCGCGCCAGTCTCGGGCGACGCTGATCGCCGGGTCAGCGTAAAAGTTGCCCCGCGACAAATAGTCGACCGAGACGATCCGCTGCTGGTCGTCATACTCCCGCGTCTCGTTATCGGGGTAGTAGAAGGACACGAAGGCGGGCGGCGAGTAATACACGCCATTGTGCGCAAAGACCCCGATGTCGACGCGGGTGGATTCGATGGCCGATTGCGGCTCGACGCGCCGCCGCCGATGATAGCCGACCCGGATCCGCCGCGCGGTCGGATCGCCTTCCACTTCGTCCAGCTGCACCAGGGCTGGATCGCCGCGCAAGACGACCCAATGAAAGCTCAGCTCGCGGCCGTTGGGGTCGAGCGACCCGGCCGCGCTGACGGTCATCTCGCGCCAAAACTTCGTCGAACTACCCAAGCGAGCAATGGCACACGGCGAGTTCAACAGAACCTCGTTCGGTAGGCTGTCGAAGTAATCGCGGCCTACTTCGCCCAGTTCTTCCGAGACCACTGTCAGCATGGCCAGCGGAGGAGCCTCCGGCGCTTGCATCGCATGTGCCATGTCGACCATTCGCTGCACGTTCAGTCGCGCCCCGTCGAACACCGTGGGATGCGCGACCCCGGACAAATAATCTTCGTCGCTATTGACGGGCCCATAACAGCGGCGAAGCAGCATTTGGATCGTCGGAGCCACGAGGCCCGAGTCGCGGAGCTTGTCCTTCAGCTCTGGCTGCATCGCAGCCAGCGTCGCGGCAAAGGCCTGCAGAAACGGTTGGTCGCTCCAACTCGAGCCCTGCGACACGACGTAATATGGCGTGTTGGCGAAAAAGACGTCGCCCCAGCCGACGCCCTCCTGGTGCCCCGGATCGTGATCATTGTGTTCGGGATAAACATACACGTGATTATTGAGATACTGATGGACCAGAATGTCGGGACCACCGGCGATGGTCAGCGCCAGCCTAGGCATGCTCCGCCATAAAACCGGGCCGACGACTGCCGTCGACGAATTGCCCAGCACCACGGCGCGGCTCAGCGCAACGTCTTCGGCAGAGCCTGCCTTCGCCGGTGTACTCGCGGGCGTGTCCGCCAGTGTTTCCGCGTGGTTCGGCGGCTCTGGTTGGTTGTCGACTGTTGTTTTGGTTGGCGGTTTGGCTCGCGAAAACACGAAGAAACGCTGCACGCCGTTGTCCATTCGGCGTTGATGGACATCGACGCCGTACTGAATCTTGGTCAGTTGTGGAAACAGCGTGGGGCCGAGCGGCGAATGTTGCAGGTCATGATTGTCGTATAGATCGCCGACATTGCCGGCAGCGGTTCCCTCGGCGAACCACTTGTTCAGTTGATTGCCGATCGCGTCAGCTTGCCCTGCAACTGGCTTGTCGCGGCCGGCCCCATCGCAAGCGACTAGCACCTGCAGGAACTTGCCCGCTGCGTTCCAGCCCATATTGGCCGAGTCGACCAGAACAAAGCCATCTTTGGGATTGGCCACTTCGACCGAGTATTTCCAGCCGACCGATTCTTTCAGGGGCGGTTGGCTGCACGCGCGGAGGATTTCCGCAAACTCCGCTCGATTGCGGAGCGACGCGAGATCGGGATCCTTTTCGAGAGCCGCCCGGCCGCGAAAACCAGCCCTGATCGCCGACTGCAAACTACCGATTGCTGCGGGCGGGTCGTCGAGCAGCGACTGGGCGCAGGCCAAGTTGTAATAAGCCACTGAGTCAAACGGAATGCGCTCGATGCACTGCTGAAACAGCTTGGCTGCTTCCGTCCTCTGGCCGCTTCGCAGCAAATCAACACCGCGCCGCATGTCGAGCGATTGCTGGGCGACGATTTTCGGCAAGTCCAGCACGTTGGGTTGCGGTTCGGCGGCCGGAGCGGCGACCGCCATTTGCCAAATAAAACACAGCACTGCGCCGGCTTGGGCAATGCGAACCGCTTTGGCTCGCTTCGCTTTGCGCAACAGCAACCGCGACAGCAGCAGTCCGCTCAGCACCGCTGCCATGACCAAGGGCATGCGCACGTCAGCCTTCACTTGCAAGTAATAATGCGCGACAGCCGCGATCGCCACCGCGTAGGCCAAACGGTGCAGGGCTTTCCAGCGCTTCGAACCAAGCCGACGAATCATGGCGTCGGTGGAAGTGATCGCCAGCGGGACCATGAGCAGCCAGGCCAACAGGCCAATCTGCAAATAGCGGCGACTGGCGAACTCTTGGAGGGTGCTGAACAGGCTCAGTTGTCGGTCGAGCGCAACATAGATGCCGACATGCACGACCGCATACAAAAAGGCATACAGCCCGAGCGGTCGACGCGCCGCAATCAGGAAACTCCAGCGCGTTAGTTTTTGCAGCGGAGTTATCGTCAGCGACAACAACAAAAAAACCAGTGCGAGCATGCCGGTGGTGTGAATGGCATGGCTGACGGCGTTGGGGCCGAGTTGGCCGCGGACGGCATCCCAGCCGAGCAAACACAAGGGAATCGCCCCGTTAACCGAGACCAGTAACTTGGCGAATTGTGCGTCGTTCATGAGACTTTCCGCTCGGATCCTCCGGCCAATGATTTAAAAATTCTCCCGCAGGTCCATGCCCGCGTACAGATGGGCAACCTGCTCTGCGTAGCCGTTGAACGGCAGAGTCCGACGGCGGCCGAATTCGCCGATGCGCTGTTCGGTGGCTTGGCTCCAGCGCGGGTGATCGACGTCGGGGTTCACGTTGGCATAAAAGCCGTACTCCTGCGGAGCGAATCGGTTCCAGCTGGTCGGCGGTTGCTCGGCCACTAAAGTGATCTTCACGATCGACTTGATTCCTTTGAAACCATATTTCCAAGGCACGACCAAGCGAAGCGGCGCGCCGTCCTGCGGCGGCAGCCCGCGGCCATACAGCCCCGTCGCCAAGATAGTCAGCGGGTGCATGGCTTCGTCGATGCGCAGCCCTTCGACGTAGGGCCACTCCAAGATCGCAGTGCGTTGTCCCGGCATGCGTTCCGGATCGAGCAGCGTTTGGAAAGCCACATACTTCGCTTCCGGGAGAGGCTCGACCAATTCGAGCAGCGCCGAAAGCGGAAATCCGAGCCACGGTATGACCATCGACCAGGCTTCGACGCAGCGCATGCGATAGACGCGTTCTTCGGGTGGGCCAAGCTTGCCTAGCGCCGCCAGATCGAACACTTGCGGCTTGCGCACCAGCCCCTCGACACTCAAATGCCAGTCGGTGGTATCGAAGCCGGCGGCCAGCGCGGCGACGCGCTGCTTGGAGGTGGAGAACTCGTAAAAGTTGTTGTAGTTCGTGATCGCCCGCAGGGGTGTCGGCGGCTCGTCGGTGCGGAATCCATCGGCCTGTGGCTGCGCATCGGCGACTGCTGTCGACGTCGAGTCGGGCTGTGGAGGCTGAAGCTCTGGCGCGGACGGTGAGTCCGGCGGCAGCGGATGATCGAACTGGCGATAGACCAGCGCCGTCGCCGCCGCGGAACCGGCCAACATGCCCGCGCGGATCAATTTGCGGCGATTGAAATAAACATGCGCGGGAGTTACTGGGTCAGTTTCATGGCTTCCGCCCGCCGTCATGCTCGACTCCCCATTCCGCTTCCAATTATTTCCCAATCAGCTATGCGCTGCGTCCCGAGGCTTTTCCAATTCTAAACTGGTTGGCACAAGTATTTCGCGTTAAAGGCACTCACTGTATCACCAAAGATTCGCAAACCGTCAGCGTCAAAGGGGAGGGGAAACACCGCCACGGCTGACTCGGCTTCTACGTCGAGACGCTAAACTGTGCCTGAGACCGACGGGTTGCGGTGTGGCATTTGCTAGAAAACTCCAGAAAAAAATCCGTTTCTTGAACTGCGTTTTGTATGGAACCCAACGAAGATCCCCGCATTTACTTCGCCGCCGAACGGACCCTGTTGGCCTGGCTTCGCACCGGCATCGCCGTGATTGGGTTGGGCTTCGTCGTCGCCAGGTTCGGCCTGTTTCTGACGCTGATCCGAAACCCACAGGCCGTGCCTCGGCCGGTAACCGGGTCGACGCTGATCGGGACGGGCTTCGTCATTCTCGGCGCTTGCCTGATCGCCATTGCCGCCTGGCAACACTTGAGCTTTACGCGCATCCTGGCGCGCGACCAGCATCCGAGCAATTATTGGACGAGCTTCAGCCTGTGGGTCGCAGTCATTTTGGCGGCCCTGGGCGCGGCTCTGGGCGGCTATTTAATGATGAACATGATCGCCACCGTCGCGCCGCCAGCACCGTGAGCCGCAATCGCTGAAACCGCCGAATCGCCGACAGCCGCTGAAAGTCGCTGAAAGGAGTTTGCATGATGAAGCGTTACGAGATCGAGGGGACACGAGGGCTGGAGCGCCTGCGGATGAACCAGTGCGCAGAACCGACCTGCGGCCCGCACGAGGTGCTGGTCGAGATGCGCGCCTGGTCGATGAACTACCGCGACCTTTCCATGCTCCGCGGCGGCTATTTACGAAACGATAAAGTTCGCACCAACCCGCCGCTGGTGCCTCTATCCGACGGCGCGGGCGAAGTCGCGGCAGTCGGGTCGCAGGTAACGCGCTTTCGAGTCGGTGATCGCGTCGCGGGGATCTTCTTCCAAGATTGGCTCGACGGCGATCTGACCGACGCACAGATCAGCTCAGCCCTCGGGGGCGCGATCGATGGAGTGCTGGCCGAGCGCTGCGCGCTGGATGAAAACGGATTAGTTCCTGTGCCCGAGGGATTCAGTTACGAACAGGCGGCTACCTTGCCCTGCGCGGCAGTCACTGCCTGGCAGGCATTGACGCTGGGCAATTGCCGCGCCGGGCAGACGATCCTGATGCTCGGGACCGGCGGTGTGTCGATCTTCGCCTTGCAGTTTGCCAAAGCCTTCGGAGCGCGGACGATCATCACCTCCAGCAGCGACGAAAAACTCGAGCGAGCTCGGCAACTGGGCGCTGACGCGACGATCAATTACCGCCAGCACGCCGAGTGGCAGGAAGAGGTCATGCGATTGACCGGCGGGCATGGCGTGGACCACGTCATCGAAGTCGGCGGGGCGGGAACTCTGGAACGTTCGCTGGCTTCCGCGGCGGTCAGCGGGCGCGTCAGCTTGATCGGCGTGCTGACAGGCCAACCGGCTCAAAATCCTTCGCCTATGCTGGTCCTGTTCAAACGCTTGACCTTGCAAGGCATCTACGTGGGCAGCCGCGCCATGTTCGAAGCCATGAATGCGTTCATCACCGACAAGCAGATCCAGCCCGTCATCGACCAGCGGTTTTCGTTTGAAGAGGCGCCCAAGGCCTATGAAGCCCTCCGCTCGGGACAGCACTTCGGCAAGATCGTGCTGACGCGCGGCGCCTGACGCTTCGCATTTTTAGTTCTCAAGCGCGGGCGCTTTTGGCAACCCCGCTCCTGATACCCCAGCGCTGTCTCCGCGAAAGCGGGCTAAGCAGTGCAAGGTGGAGACCGAATTGCGCGGCGCTCTGCGTTTGCCACGCGGAGCAGTTACGTGCGGACTGGAAGGCTGGCTTGGAGCCGGGCGACGCACAGCTGTGCAAAGGCCGGATCATTGATCTCCAGGTCGACCACCTCGCACGCGATATCCGCTCGCAGCGATCGACGAATCGTGTCGAAAAGCGCCTGGTCTGCAACTGGATCGTGGAACGGTTGTGCCGGCGCGCTGAGCAGACTGATTGCCCGGGAGGGGATGAGCACGGTCACTGGTCCGGTCGACAGGTTGACCTTTTCAGCCAGAATGCGGCCGAGCTGCGTACATTCTTCGGCCGAGGTGCGCATGAGCGTGATCTGGGGATTGTGGTGGTAAAACGTTCGGCCGGCGAACTTCGCTGGAACGGTCTCCGGCGCACCGAAGTTGACCATGTCCAAGCAGCCGGGCGCGACGACGGCGGGGACGCCGGCCCGGGCTGCCGCTTCCAAGCGATGCGGACCCGCGCTGAGAATGCCGCCGACCAGTTCGTCAGCCCATTCGGTGGTCGTGATGTCGAGCACGCCGGTCACGATGCCCGACTGAATCAGCCCTTCCATCGTGCGGCCACCGGTGCCGGTGGCGTGGAAGACCAAGACTTCGTAGCCCGATCGTTCGAAGAGGCCGCGAGCGTGCTCGACGCAGCGGGTCGTGTTGCCGAACATCGAAGCCACGATCAGGGGCCTGGCGTCAGACTGGCCATTCAGTTGTTCGTTGGCTGCGGCCATCGCGCAGACGGCTGCGGCCGCGCGAGTAAACACGCCGCGAGAAACGCGATTCAGCCCGGCGACGTCGACGATGCTGGGAAACATGACGATATCTTTTTCGGAGATATAGCCCGATACGTTCCCGCTGGCGACCGTCGAGACCATTACTTTGGGAAAGCCCAGCGGCAGAGCCCGCATTGCGGCCGTGGCCACTGCGGTTCCGCCGGAGCCACCTAAGGAAATGATCCCGTCGATACGTTTCTGGCCAACCAGCTGCGCGACGAACGCTGGCAACGCTGCCGCCATCAAAGCGATTGCTTCACCACGGTCGCTCGGCAACGACGGCGAGCCAGGGGCGCTAGACAGAATCGCTTCGCGGTGGATGTCGGGCTCGACGGTCGGAGCGGCGAACGTCCCGACGTCGATCAGCAGTGCCTCATGGCCTCGACGGCGAATCCACTGGGCGACAAATTCGTGTTCGGCCCCCTTGGAATCGAGCGTGCCGAGCACGGCTATCGTCAAACGTGGTGGCGAGTTCATCGATGGCGCTCCCAAGCCGCGATCCGGCAGGCCTCGGGCAGCGGCGGCTGGCTCGCAGAGCAGGGGAACCGTAGTGCCACCGTCCCAGTGCGCGGCGGCAGATGGTCCGCCGCCGGTCTAGTGGTGGGCCGACTTCGCTTTTTTGGATGGGGCGTGGTGGGAATCGTGGTGCGCATCGTGGCCGCCTTGCTCGCGAGCGTGATCGTGGTCGTCGCCTTCGCCATGGCCCTCCTCCTCATCGTCGGTGGCAGCAGCGGCGGTCTGTTCCGAGAGAGTCGGTCGCATCGGCCGCACGGATGTCAGCGTCGATTGCTGGGGAGCCTGGCTCTCTTCGCCCGGTGCGATCAAATCGCGCGGCGGGCGCACGTGGAATTCGCGGGTTTCCAAGTCGACGCGATCGTTGATCACGACCCGTTCGACCAAGGACTCGTGCAGCACTTCGTTGACAGCCCGCTTGATTTCCTCTTTGAGAGTCACCAGCGAGGGATCCAGCAAGAGCGATTCATCCAGCCGACGGACGGTCTCTTCGACCGCTTCGTGAACGAACCAGCGATTGTGTTCGATCGTCGCCCGCGCCGCCAGCCGGCGCTCTGGCGGAACTTGTACATGCACGCGGAGCTGCGTCAGCCACAGGCGGTCGCCGGACTGCTTGTAGAACAAGCCGAGCGGAATTTCGCTGCTGGCTACCGTCTTGAGCCGCATCGCCTCGGAGCGAACGTAGCCGATAATGACGGCGTGGATCGCTACCAGTAGGATCACGAGTCCGGCGATCCAGTATTTGCGAATGAACGACATTGAGGGATCGGTCGTAGGCGGCTGGCCATTTCGTCCGCGGGACGCCCCGCAAAAGCCGACAAAATGGGCTGTTGAACGCTAGCTCACCCTGAACCTCTGGCCGCAGGGTGAGCTCGTATTTGTGCTGTCGAGCCCTGGCAGCGGTCGCTTCAGCCGGCACAAACGTTACGCTCTGCGCCCGTTTGGTTACAATTGGGCGACTGTCCCTTCAGATTTTCCGCCAAGAGCCAAGGCATGATTCTCGTCATCGATAACTACGATTCCTTTACCTATAACCTGGTGCAACGGCTCGGCGAGATCGATCCGCAGGTCGACGTTCGCGTCGTCCGCAACGACAAGCTTTCGATAGCTGACATCCGGGAGCTGGATCCGGAACGAATTCTCATCTCGCCCGGCCCATGCACTCCCAGCGAAGCGGGCATCAGCGTGCCAGTGATCGAGCAACTGGCCGGCCAGTATCCGATCCTGGGCGTGTGTCTGGGACACCAATCGATCGGCCAAGCCTTCGGAGCCCGGATCGTCCGCGCCCCCGAGCTGATGCACGGCAAGACGGATCAAATCTCCCACGACAACCGCGGCATGTTCGCCAACTTGCCCAATCCGTTTGTCGCGACGCGATATCACTCGCTAGTGATCGCCCCGGAGACGCTGCCTCCTGATTTGGAAGTCTCCGCTTGGGTCGAGGGGCACGACGGCCAGCGGCAGATTATGGGCGTGCGGCACAAGCACTTTCCCATCGAGGGCTGGCAATTCCATCCCGAGAGTTTTTTGACACAGCCGGGCCCCGAACTGCTGCGCCGCTTTCTGCACTGGGACGTTTGAGATCCGCCGCGGTGTGGCCAGGTGTTCTCACGCCGGATTGGACCCGCTGCAGCGGTTCCCGGCTTGCCAGACCAGCGGCTGCTCCCTAATCTGGTTTGCTCGTCTTAGCGGCTAAAAACGGCCGCAGCTCTCATTGTTGAAGACTTCCATCGAAGAAACTCGCCCGGTCACACTATGCTCTGCGTAACCATCGGACGGACCCGTCACAAGTACATGATCGCCGAGTACCAGCATCTAGCGGAGCAAGGTGCGCCGCTGGTGGAAATGCGACTGGACTACATTGGTCGGGCGGTCGATTTGAAACGGCTGCTGGCCGAGCGCCCCTGCCCGGTGCTGATCACGTGCCGAAGGCGCGCCGACGGCGGCCGCTGGGAGAAGTCGGAGGAAGAAAGGCAAATGCTGCTCCGCAGCGCGATTGCCTCCGGGGTCGATTATGTCGATCTGGAAGAGGACATCGCCGCCAAGATTCCACGCTACGGCAAGACCAAGCGAATCATCAGCCTGCACAATTTTGAAGAGACCCCGGCGGACCTCGACGGTCTGCACGCGCGACTGTCCAACCTGGACGCGGATATCGTCAAGATCGCCACGTTGGCCAATTCGTTCGCCGATACGATCCGCATGCTCCGCCTGATGGCCAGCGTCAAAGTGCCGACGATCGGCATTTGCATGGGCGACATCGGCATGGTCACGCGGATCCTCGCCCTGCGATATGGGGCTCCGTTCACTTACACGACGCTCAGTTCCGATCGGCGCATCGCCCCCGGACAGATCACCTGGCAAGCCATGCGCGATCTGTACCGCGCGGAGTCGATCACGGAGAATACTCGGCTGTACGGCGTCGTCGCTGACCCGGTAGCCCATTCGCTCAGCCCACTGCTGCACAACACCAGTTTCGCGGCCGACAAACTGGATAGCTGCTACTTGCCATTTCGAATCCCACCCGACGAGCTCGGGCTCTTCATGGCCTGGTGCCGCGAGATGAAGGTCGAAGGCCTGAGCGTGACCATTCCTCACAAAGAGACGATGCTGACGCACATTCAGCAGGCGGAAGCGGCTGTCAATGGCATCGGTGCCCTCAACACGGTTGTCTTTCGCGAGGGAGAAGCTCTGGGTTACAACACCGATTACCGAGCGGCGATGGATGCGATCATCGAACGGATGGCCAACGAAGGGCAGGGGGCCGAAGCGCTCCGCGGACGCGGCGTCCTGATCCTGGGCGCCGGCGGCGCAGCTCGGGCCATCGCCTTCGGACTGCGGCAGCGCGGAGCGCTCGTCGCCATCACCAGCCGCACCCAGCAGCGAGCCGAATCGCTGGCCAAGGACGTCGGCGGACGCGCACTACCGTGGAAATCGCGGTACGACATCCGCCCCGGCATCTTGATCAATGCAACGCCGATCGGCATGCACCCCGACGTCGACGATACGCCTTATGCGAAAGAGAAGCTGAAGGAGTCGATGCTGGTTTTCGACACCGTCTACAACCCCGAGCAAACACTGCTCATCAAGGACGCGCGCCAGGCGGGTTGCCCGGTCATCACCGGCGTCGAGATGTTCGTCCGCCAGGCCGCTTATCAGTACAAACTCTTCACGGGCCAAAACGCTGACAACGAACTGCTCCGAAAGACGCTCAAAGCTGCGACCTCGCCGGTCAACTTCTAAGCGGCTCGTGCTCGTAAGCTAGCTCCACCAATCTCGCCCAAGCAATCTCGCTTGAGCATTTTGATATCCGCTTCTCTTTCATCGCCGACTCCATAGAATTGGAACTCTCTCGAGCTCAGCAGCCTTCTTGATCCAAAACGCAATCTTTTCGTTAGCGTGGCACTTTTGGCAGGATCAAAAAGGAAACGGCCGCAGGCGCGCGCCCTGCGCATCGAGACTCTGGAAGTTCGGCGATTGATGGCTTTTGATCCAACGGCCTGGGATCAGGAGCTGATGCAACTGACCAACCGCTTCCGCACCGACCCCCAGCACGAGTACTCGCGGCTGATGGTTTCGACCTCGCCGCGCAAAGCTCGCGATGCGAACGTCGATTTCTCGCTCAGTTACTTCAACACCAACATGGCGATTGTCGAGCAGGAGATGTCGGTGCTGCAACCGGTTGCGCCGGTGGCCTGGGATCCGCTCAGCCAGCAAGTCGCTCTCGATTACCTGCCCTTGATGGCGGCAGCCAAGTCGAGTTCACACAATTTGGCTGGCAGCTACCAGGAGCGAATCGGCCGCTATCCGTTCGACACTTCGCGAGGCATCACCGCTGGAGAAAATCTGTTCGCCAACGCATTTTCGCCGGTGCACGCCCATGCTTCCTATGTCTTCGAGTGGGGAAGCGGCCCCAATGGTCTGCAAGCCACGCGCGGGCATCGCAACACCTTGGTCAATCCCGCGGTCAAGCAAGCCGGAATGGCCTTTTTGCCGGTCACTTACGAACCGACGACGGGCTTTGGTCCGAACCTCAATGCCCAGGAGTTTATCGGCCTGGGAGCCACGCCGCCTGTGGCCACCGGCGCCGTCTTTCAAGATGCCAACGGCAGCGGGTGGTACGATGCGGGCGAAGGATTGGCAGGTGTTCAAATCACCTTCGATGGTCCGAGCGGGCATTTCGTGACCAACGGTCTAACTGCTGGTGGATACGACGTGGCCTTGCCGCCGGGAGTCTATACCGCGACTGCCAGCGGCGGAGGCATGCGCTACCCGGTGTCGATTCCAGGCGTCGCCATGGGCAGCTCGAACATCTGGCTGAACTTCATTTACGATCCGGCCGCCGTACCGGCTGACGCCCGCGAGCGCAACGACGATTGGTCGACTGCGACGCCGCTGGCCTGGACCTCCCAGACGATCTCCGATGGAACGATTCACCGCGGCGATGTGGACTATTTCCGCGTGGTGGCCACCAGCGATGGCCCGATGCGAGTGGACTTGCGCTTCTCCAACAGCAGCGGCGACTTGAACCTCCGCTTGCTGGACGGCATCGGCGTCGAGATTGCTCACTCGAACACGAGCAGCGATCTGGAAACTACCACCGTCAACGTGGTGCACGGCAAGACGTATTACCTGGTCGTCGAACCGGCGATCGCGGGATCGACCGGCGGCCCTTATTCGCTGCAGCTGACCGTCCCGGCTGCGCAAGCTCCCGCCGCGCGGCCCGATAGCGCGACGACCGATAAGGGAGCCGGGACGTTTGCGATCGACGTGCTGGCCAACGACGCCGATCCCGATGGCGACATCGCCGGGGCACATCTCCAAGTCGTCACCAGCGGTCAGGGGGCGGTGCAGTTGACCGGCGATGCCCGGCAAATCCTGTACACGCCGCCGACCAATTTCAGCGGGATCGACCGGCTGAGTTACATGGTCGTCGATGCTCAAGGTCTGGCCTCGCCCGTGACGATGGTTTCGGTGATGGTGCTGGACTTTACCAGAGAGCATCCCTTCACCAATGCCAGCCAGCCGCTGGACGTCAATGGCGATGGCACGGTCAGCGCTATCGACGCGCTGCTGGTCATCAACGAACTGAACGCCCGCGGTGCGCGAAGTTTGCCTAGGTCTTCGGTCGGCACCGGCGGCATGTTCGGGCTGGTCGACGTCAATGGCAGCGACAGCGTCGAACCTTTGGATGTGTTGCTGGTTATCAACCATCTCAATACCGCGCCCGCTCAGAGCAACCCAAGTGGGCTGGCGGGAGTTGGCGAAGCTCCGCTGGAGGCTTTTGAGGACTCCATTTCGGCCGCTCGGCGGCGGCGGTAGGGCAGGCCGGCCAAGCCAGCCATTTGACGCTTGAGAGCGGCTTTACGCGACGCAGGGCACTCGGTATGCTGTGCGTTCCCTCGTGCCGCTTCCGTTAGCCTCCGCGGCACGAATTCTCGGGGAGGGTAAGCGAATGGCTAGCGGCTTCATTGGAAATGAAGTGCCCCGTAAGGGGTTGCGGGTTCGAGTCCCGTGCCCTCCGCTTTTGCCACAGATGACAAGGCAGCTCGGTATTTGGCTGCGCGGCACGGATGATGATGTTCGTGTCGAGCAGGACTCTCATTCACCGCGCCCAGCGTAGATTGAGTCGCGGCTATCGTCGACTACGTGGTCGAGCTTCGGAAAGCGATCGGCCCACTCCCTGAGCCAACGAGAAAACTCTCCTTCCGCGGTGTCGGATCGCGCACTTACGTTTTTCGCTTCGGGGTGCTTCAT
>JBQCJB010000849.1:0-9807 GCA_051953155.1 Aureliella sp.
GATCTGGGGCCATCCGATTTTTCGCTGGCGAGCAATCTTGTCGGACTGGTCAACCAGCGTTTGGTCCGGCGCCTGTGCATGACGTGCCGCCAGGCAGGCCCGATCAGCGAGGCCTGCGCGGCGATCATGGCCGAACATGGCATCGCAGCGCCGGAGACGGTTTACGAATCGGTCGGCTGCAGCGCTTGCCGCGGTACCGGTTTCTCGGGCCGCTGCGGCGTCTTTGAAACGATCGCCTGCGACGGCGAACTATCCACAGCCATCAGCGACGGCAAGTCCGAAGCGGAACTGCGCCGCTTGATCCGATCAGGCGGCACGCCCAGCTTGACCCACGACGCGCTGACCAAGGTTCGCGACGGCATCACCAGTTTCCAGGAAGCCGTCTCCGTGCGCTGGCTGTGAGCGTCTGCTGATCTAGGCGGCTGGCTTCACTCGATCCAAGCGTCGGTGGCCTGCTTTTCAAATTCCAAAACGGCGAGCGTCGTCTTGAGCACGGCGTCGGGAGTCAGCGAGATGCTGTCGATCCCTTCGCCAACCAGGAATTCACAGAAGTCGGGATAGTCGCTCGGCGCCTGCCCGCAAATGCCGATCTTGACCCCTTTGGCTTTGGCCGTCTTGATAACCGAAGCGATCCTGCGTTTGACCGCTTCGTTGCGCTCATCAAAGACGTGCGCCACGATTTCCGAGTCGCGATCGACTCCCAAGGTCAGCTGCGTGAGATCGTTCGAGCCGATCGAAAATCCGTCAAAAATCTCGGCAAACTGATCGGCCAAGATAACGTTCGACGGTATCTCGCACATCACGTAGATCTCGAGCCCTTCCTGGCCGCGCACCAGGCCGTACTTGGCCATTTCCTGCTGAACCTTCTGGCCTTCCGCGACCGTGCGGCAGAAGGGAATCATCAGCTTGATGTTTCGCAGCCCCATCTGCTGTCGCACCTTTTGGATCGCCTTGCACTCCAGCCCAAAGGCAGCTTGAAAGCTGGACGCATAGTACCGTGAAGCTCCGCGAAAACCGATCATCGGATTTTCCTCGCGCGGCTCGTACTTCGCGCCACCGATCAAGTTCGCGTACTCGTTGGATTTGAAGTCGCTCAGCCTCAGGATCACGTCGCGCGGGTGGAATGCGGACGCGATCATCGCGATCCCTTCGGCCAGCCGGTCGATGTAGAACTGCGGCTTGTCTTGGACATCGCCCGTGACCGCGTCGATCTGGCGCTGCGTCGCCGTGTCGAGCTGGTCGTATTCGAGCAGCGCCTGCGGATGGACTTTGACGTAGGTCGTGATGATGAATTCCTGGCGGGCCAGCCCGACGCCGTCGCACGGAATGGCTGCCAGGGAAAAGGCTTCTTCGGGCGTGCCCACATTCATCATGATCTTCGTCTTGGGGCGCACGGTGGACGAGAGTGCGAGTTTCTCGACGTCGAACTCCAACTTGCCGTCGTAAACGCGGCCCGTTTCCCCTTCGGCGCAGCTGAGCGTGACTTCTTGCCCTTCGCGCAGGACCTGCGTGCCTGTCTGAGTCCCCACGACTGCTGGCAAGCCCAGTTCACGGCTGACGATCGCCGCGTGGCAGGTGCGTCCGCCGCGGTTGGTGACGATGCCTGCAGCCCGCTTCGTGATCGGTTCCCAGTCCGGATCGGTCTTGTCGGTGACCAGGATGGCCCCTTCGCGAAAGCCGGATAATCCTCGGGCGTCTTGGATGACCTGGACGGGCCCAGTGACAATCTTTTCGCCGATGGCTCGCCCTTGGACCAACACCTCGGAATGACGTTTGAGGCGGTAACGTTCGAAACTCGTCGGCGAGCGTCGCGACTGGACCGTCTCTGGCCGCGCTTGCAGTATGAACAGCTCGCCGGTGCGTCCGTCCTTGGCCCACTCCATGTCCATCGGGCAGTCGCTGCCTTTGGAGCGACTGAAGTAGGCTTCGATTTCGACCGCCCAGCCCGCCAGATGCAAAATATCGTCTTCGCTCAAGGCGAACTGACGCTGCTGGTCTTCGGGTACCGGGACGTTCTTGGTCAGCTTGCTGCCGCCGGTGTCGTAGACCAGCTTCATCGCCTTCGAGCCGAGCGACTTCTTCAGGATCGGACGACAGCCTTCTAGGAGCGTTGGCTTGAAAACCAGGTATTCGTCCGGAGTGACCGAACCCTGCACGACATTTTCGCCCAGACCGTACGCCGCGTTGATCAGTACGGCATTGCGGAAGCCGGTTTCCGTATCGATGGAAAACATGACGCCCGCCGAGCCCAAGTCGCTGCGCACCATCTCCTGAACGCCGACCGACAGAGCGACCTTCATGTGGTCGTAGCCATGGTGGATGCGATACGAAATGGCGCGGTCAGTGAACAAGGATGCAAAACAGCGGTGGCAAGCATCGACCAGAAACGCCTGGCCGCGGACGTTGAGATACGTTTCCTGCTGGCCGGCGAAACTGGCATCCGGCAAATCTTCCGCCGTCGCGCTGCTGCGAACCGCAACGTCCAGCAAACCGCGCCCGCGCTGCAGCGCGTGATAGGCCTCGATGATCGCATGCACCAGTTCGTCAGGTAGCGGCGTCTCGAGGATCAAATGTCGAATGGCCAGCCCGTAATGATGGAGGCTATCGACCTGTTTTTCATCCATCACACCCAGATACTGCGAGATCTGGTCGGCCAGACCTGTCTCGCGCAGGTAGCTGCGATAAGCGTCGGCGGTGACGGCAAAACCGTAGGGCACGCGAATGCCGCGCGGTGTCAGCTCGCGATACATCTCGCCTAGCGATGCGTTCTTGCCACCGACCGAGCTGACGTCTTGCAGTCCAATCTCATCGAACCAGCGAATTAGCTTGGTCGCCTTGGTAGTGGTCGCCGACATGAATCGAGTCTTCCCTGCAGCTGGGGCGGTGCGAAATTCGAGACTGGGACGCAGCGCAAGCGGCACGCGCGCAGCGACCTAGCTTGCAAACCCGAACCAACTTGCAAGCTCGATGCCAAGGCTCTGTGCGGCCCACCGCTCGATGCGCGCCAAGGCTCACGTTCGCGAGCCAAAACTCTGGACTGCGCAGCCAAAATCTCTCCGAAAAAAATTCTGCTGCGAGCGAATTCGCTCACCCCACTTTTTAAAGCCGCGCGCGAATCCGCACACGTTACTATTGGGTGCTCAGGCTATGGATGCGTAATTGGTGACGCTGCCTCTCACCTCGCGGCCTCCTCTCCCCGAAGCGGGGCGAGGAGGAGCCCGATTATGTTTTTCGCCCTCTTGGTGCTGCCCGCAGCCTTAGCGGCTCGCGTTGGGAGGCATGCGCTGGGCGATGGCTTTTCTGAGGGCGTCGAGCTCTTGCGGGCGCAGCTCGCCATAGGCAATGCGGCCGGCGTCTTCGTTGCCGCGGTTCCCGGTGCTCTCACGAGCCCCGCGCGCACTCGTTCCGTCGAGCCCTAGCGCTTGCCGGACCTGCTGGCCCACTTCCCACCGCGGCAGCCCGAGCCGCTCGGTCGCCAGGCTTAGATACTCGACGTCCTGCTGCCCGCGACGGTAAGCCTTCAACCGCACGCTGGGAACTGGACCGGGCTGGTCACCGCGCGGCGGATAGAACAACGAAAGTTCGTCCCCCTGTTTCCACGATTGGTCGTTGCCGATCGTCTGCCAGGGCAAAACTCCGTCGATGCCCAGTGCCCAAGCGTCGACGCACCAGGCGGCTGGCTGGATGTTCGACTGGTCTGGTCGGTTGCTCGTGCCGTACTCGACGACCGTTTCGCCAAACCCGGCTCGCCGATCGAGTACCTGGCGGCGATATTTGCGGAATGCCGAACCGACCACGTTGACACCGAGCAGGCCGTCGAGCGTATCCCGCTGCCACTGCGGTCGCGAAATGTCGGCGCGGAAGACCAGTGACTTCGGTCCCGCTACGCGATCGATCCCTTCGTGGAACGCCTGGCCAAACCACTTTAGAGCCCAAAAGTCCTGAAAGTGCGCGGGCTCGTCGAGCAGCCAGGGCGAGGTGGCCCGCGACCAACCGCGGCGCTTGTAGTCGTTCTTGCCGTTGAGATAAAAATGAAACAAGGTGCGGTCCCAACCACGCTCGCGCAAATGTTCGGCGATGCGCTGCGAAGCCAACACGAACTGGGCGCGATATTCTGCGCTCAGCCCGCGATCGGCCCAGTAGTCTCCGTTGTAATGCGGCTCGATCGGCACGGGCCAGTTTTCGAACAACGGCAAGTAAAAGCATTCGATCGGCGTACCGCGCCGCGGGAGATCGTCGAAGGCTGTGCCGTCGAAGAGCGGACCGAAACGCTTGTCCCACGCCTCCCAATCGAAATCGCCACCATTCCATAGCGGCGCGCAGCCGTCGTCGACCGTTCCGCGATGCGCATACGGCAGCCGGTTGAGCACCGTCCGATGCTGGTGAGCCAGCCGGTAATAATCCCGCTCGTTGCTTGGCAAGCCGTAGCAATTCATCTCGGGCAGAAAACTCAAGCGATCCGGCAGCGCAAAGTCCCAGACCTGCAACTCGATCGGCAGCTCGCACTCGGCATCGGCCGAACGCAGGCGGAGGTGCCCGCGAACCACGCCGGCGGGCATCGCCTCGGGAATCTCCAGCTCGACATGCAGGCTGCCATAACGCTGCCCCGAGATATTTTCCGAGGGCGATGGCACCGAGAAGCCGCCGGTCAGCGGCACGATCGGATCGGGCAGCGGACCGCGCTCGGTAGCCACGTAACGATAAGCGCCCAACTGAACGCGTGCACCGGCCGCCTGTCCTTCGAGCTCGAGCGTCGCCCGAACGTCGCGGACCGGCGCACCGATCACGACCTGAAACGCGACGCACTCTTTGCGGGCACCGGCTAGCATTATCAAACGCTTCTCGGCATTCCACAGATGGTTACTGCTCCAATAGCCAGGCGGCTGCTCGGGAATCATCTGACCGGTGATCGGGTGCACTTTGTCCAGTTCGTCGATGACGGCAACGTCGGCCTCGCCCAGCTTGACCAACGCCCGGCTATTGGCTGCGGCCAACGGCATGAGCTCAGGCAGCTTCCAAGTTGGCTGCGCCGTCGAGAGCGCGATCGTGCCGATGAGAGGCTGCCCGACGTTGCCCGCTGCATCGACCGCGGCGATCGCGATCGCGGCGTGTTGTTTGTCCGCCAGGGACAGATCGCGCAAGTGCATGCGGACGCGCTGCCCGGGCGCGCCAGCCGGAGGAATCAAATATCGCGGCAGTGTCTGCTCGTCGATTTTGACTTCGAAACCGAGCGTGCCAGCAGGTCCTTGATCGGCTGGGGTCAGCCACGAGATCCAGGCTTCGCCGGGAGGCAAATCTCCCGCCGTGCTCTGCAACTGGCTGGGCGGTTCGGGAGCGAGCGGGTCATCGCCGCGAAGTTCCACCTCGAAGTACGGCGCATGCTTGGGGCCTTGCTCGCGGCTGTAGACGTATCGGTTCGGAAACGGAAACGGCGTGAAGGCGTCGCCATCGCGTTTCCATTCCGAGCCCGTATCGTCGAAGATCAGAAATCCGTAGCTCAACCCGGCCACGCGATAAGCCAGCACGGCCGGATCGACTTCAATGCGCTGCCAACCTTCGGCATCGGCGTCCGATGCGTCGCTCGATCGCCAGATCGAGTTGCCTTCACCGAGCACGACCGAGCAGAAATCACTGCCAGGAAAGCTCCAAGGCGTATCCGGGTGCAGGCGGTTGTTAAAGGTCGACACGCCGTCTTGGACTGCGTAGCCCGTCGCCATCCCTTCGATCCATGGACTCGAGCAACTGCCAACGGTTATGCGTCGCAGCGTCGTACCGGGGACGGTTCGCAGAGCCAATGTGGCCCTGCTGATAACCTTTCCCTTGAGGGCATCCGGGTCGATATCGACCAGGGACATTTCCTGATACGACTTCAATTTCAAACGCGCGGCGCCGCCGTTGGAACCGGCCCGTTCGCTCTCGACCGACGAGAGCCAAGTATCGCGCACGATGGGAACATTTACGCGTTGCTGGTCGGTCGGTGATGGCCCGCTGTCCGCTGCGGGCTGAGCGAGCGCCGTGTCGGCTGCGGCGGCGAGCAGCACCAGCGAGAATGCGCAGCCGCTCAGCCAGTTCGCAGCGAAACGAAGTTGCGAACCGATGGCCACGCGCGCAGAAACGATTGGAGAATTGAGCATGGATAGGGTGGGCTAAATGTGGCGAAGATGGCGAGGATGGTGACGCTCGAGGTCGAGATCGCGGTCGTGACGGGCCCGCGGCGGGGGACTGCATTATAGTCCGGCACCGCGTTTGCTGAACTGCGTTGGCAGATGGGTAGGAAACATTGGATGCAGCCCGAACATCAGATTCCTTTGGCGAGCAACAGCTGCTGCCCTGGTGACGAGATCCTGCGGTCTCTGGAGTGTGATGGAGTTGAGCATGCAGTCTCGCAAGCCGGCCAAACGGGCGAGAAAAAGTGCGGCAAGCACGAACGAAAACGAGCAACCGATCCGGCAGCAAGTTGCGGAGAAGGTTGAGGCGAAACTTGCGGCCAAGAACGCCGTCGGCAAGACAGAGGCTGCGCGCAAGCACGCTTCGACCGGCAAGCCGACTGCCGCAAGCAAGGCCGCGGCCAAGCGGGTCACGCGCCGCCGTAAAGCGGAGAAAACCGCCGCCGCCCTCAAACAGACGATCGCCCAGAGCGAGTGTGAACGCCGCATTCGCGAGGCAGCGGAAGCGAACGCCAAATTCCGAACCATGTTCGAGCAGGGCGTGCACTTTGCCGGCATCCTCACCCGCGAAGGGAGCGTTGTCGAAGCCAACCATTTCAGCCTGGACGCCTGCGGTTATCGCCGTGAAGAGGTCATCGGCCGGCCATTCTGGGAATGCGGTTGGTGGAACCGCTGCGCCGAGCTAAAGACGTTAGTGCAGACCGGCACGCGGCTGGCAGCCGACGGTCAAATCTTCCGACGGGAAACGAACTATTTCTTGGCCGACGGCGGCGAGCGTTTCGTCGACTTGACGATCGCCCCAGTGACCGACGAAGCTGGCCAGGTCATCTTCATCTCCGCCACGGGCATCGACATCACCGAGCGCAAGCGCGCCGAACAGGCGCTCACTGCCAGCGAAGAACGGTTGCGGTTCCTCGATCATCTCGGCGAACAGACTCGCGCGGCGGTCGACCCGGAGACGGTCATGCAAGTTACCGCGGGCGCTCTCGCGGAGTACCTCAAGGCCACTGGCTGCATTTACGCCGACGTGGAATCGGACAGCGATCGCTTCACGATTCGACACGACTGCGCACCAGAGCCCGCTCGACACCGAGCGGGCGTCTACGACCTGGCGCGGCTCGGGACCAAGGCGCTGCACGATCTGCGGGCAGGCCGAACGCACGTCGTCACGAATGTCGATACCCAACTGGCTGACGAAGACAGCTCGAACTTGCTGAAGGCCTTCGAGGTCAAGGCAGCCATTTGGTACCCGCTGGTCAAGCAAGGGCAATTGGTCGCCTTGATGTCCGTCGATCAGGATGCGCCGCGCCAGTGGACTGCCGCTGAGATCGCCATCGTGGAACAAGTTGCTGAACGGTGCTGGGCCCATATCGAGCGCGTGCGTTCGGCCATTGCGCTGACGGCGGCGGACCGCCACAAAGATGAATTCCTGGCGACCTTAGCGCACGAACTGCGCAATCCCTTGGCGCCGCTTCGCAACGGTTTGCAAATCCTGCGCTTGGCCGAGCACGATATTGCGCGGCGGCACGAGATCCAAGGGATGATGGAACGGCAACTCGGTCAGATGGTGCGATTGATCGACGACTTGCTCGACATCAGCCGCATCAGCCGCAACAAACTCGACTTGCAACTGGAACGCATCGACCTGGCCAGCGTCATCGAGAATGCGATCGAAGGCAGCCGGCCGCACATCGATGCCGCTCTTCACGAATTGCAAGTCGAACTGCCGCGCGAGCCTGTATTCGTGATGGCCGATTTTACACGGCTGTCGCAAGCCATCTTGAACCTCTTGAACAACAGCGCCAAATACACTCCCTCGCGCGGGCGCATCCGCATTGCGGCCGCAGTGGATGGCGACGCGGTGGCGATCGTCGTCGAAGACACTGGTATCGGGATTCCTGCCGAGGCGCTCAGCCACATCTTTACCATGTTCGGCCAGGTCGATCGCGCGATCGAGCGGGCGACCGGCGGCCTGGGTATCGGTCTATCCCTGGTCAAGGGACTGGTGGAAATGCACGGCGGCACGGTGGTGGCTCACAGCGACGGCCCTCGTCGCGGTGCGCGGTTTACCGTGCGGTTACCGATCGCCGTCCAAGCCGCATCACCTGCGGCCGCGCTCCCCAAGGCGGCCGGCGAGCACGCGCGGCGACGCGTGTTGATCGTCGACGACAACCGGGACGCCGCAAAAACGCTGGCTCAGGTTCTGGGAATCATGGGCGACGAAACGCTGCTGGCGCACGATGGTTTGGAAGCAGTTGAAAAAGCCTGCGCGACCCAGCCCGATCTGGTGCTGATGGATATCGGCATGCCCAAGCTCAACGGCTACGAGGCCACGCGACGCATTCGGTCTCTGCTGCCCGACAAACCGATGATCATCATCGCCTTGACCGGTTGGGGCCAAGCCGAAGACAAGCGACTGGCTGCCGCATCGGGCTGCGACGGGCATCTGGTCAAACCCGTTTCGCTGTTCGACTTGCAATCGTTGATCGCCGAAATTAGCGATCCGCGATAAACGTCACTCGGGCAATTCCTGACCGCGTGTCTCGGGCAAGAAGGGCAGGATCAGCAGGCCCAGCAGGAAGAACATGGCCAGCCAGGTGATCGCCCAGCGGAGATCGAGCACGCGTTTCAGTTCGGCGGACAACCAGATCAAGACCGGCGAGGCCAGAATCCGGCCAGTGTTAAAGCAGAAGCCCGCGCCAGTGGCGCGCAGGTGCGTCGGAAAGAGTTCCGGAAAATAGAGCGCGTAACCGGCGTGGATGCCTTGCGCAAAGAAGCCGAAAATCGGCAGCAGGAGCAACATGCTGGCGTAGCTCTGCAAATAGAAAGGCACCCAGCACACCGCCACCGACATCACCAGTGCCATGATATGCATGAACGAAAAGGTGGCGCGGCGACCCCAGCGGCCGGCGAGCGAGCCGAAGGCCAGCATGCCGATGCCGGCTCCCGCAGTCTGAATGGCAAAGGCAATTTTCGCTTTCTGGCTGTATTCAGGATCGCCCAGTTTCTTCAGCAGTTCGCTGGCCAGGTCCTGACCGGCGATGACGACGCCCCAAAACGTCGCCAAGCCGACCATTGCCAGCAGCGCCCCCAGGATTGCCCGCGAGCGCCAGCGGGCATCGCCGAGCAGTTCGCTAAAGCTGCCCAGAGAGTCTGCCTTTTTCTCTTTGGCCAGTTTCCAGGACTCGGGCTCCTTGACGCTGGTGCGGACCCACAGCACCAAGAGCGCGGGACCGACGCCAACCAGATAGGCGATCCGCCACTGGTTGTCGACCATCAGTCCGACGGCGGTAGCCAGCCACAGACCAGCCACGCTCGTCGCGTGGAAGATCACGCTGGCCCGCTCGCGCGCGGCCGAAGAAAAAACCTCGGCCACCAACGCCGCCCCGACGGCCCACTCCCCACCGACTCCCATCGCAACCAGAAATCGCAGGACGCCCACTTGCCAGATCTCGGTGGCGCCGGCGGTCAGACCGGAGAAGATCGAGTAGCACAGGATCGTCAGGGCCATCACCGGTTTGCGGCCCCACTTGTCAGCCAGTGAACTGAAGAGCCAACCGCCCAGCGTCCCGCCGATCAAGAACACGCCCAACAAACGCTCGCCCCAGACTTTGACCAGCGGATCATCGTGCGAGACATT
>JBQCJB010000850.1:0-7069 GCA_051953155.1 Aureliella sp.
AGCCGCCGGGCACGCGCTCCAGCGTCAGCTTCCTGTGGTCGCGGCCGTTCCAGCGCTCGACGGTGACCGATTGCGCGCTCCAGCCGCCGTCGAGCCGCCAATGGTGGTCGAGGCGGAAACCGCCGTCTTCGAGACAGAGAACTGTCGACGATGCTGTCACGCTCTCGGCGCCGACGCTGAGGGTCAGGCGCTCGAACCCTTGGATATCGGTGCGGCGCCAGAACAGAACTGAAGTCTGCATGCGAATGCCTCCCTTTTTGGCGCGCGTGCGCGTGCTGCGGAGGCGGGCAAAGGGGGCGTCAGCCGGGCTCCGGGTCTTTTGGGTTTCGGACCGATCGACCTTCAGCGACGCTTGATGACGGTCGACCGGTCCTGAGGAAACCTAGCATTTCTGCCGCGTGGGTTGAACAGTGCTTACGTCTTCTTGGCGATCGCGCCGATATCGTGCCGGCGATCGAACGCGTGGGCGGAGCTCCGGTCGTCATTAAGTTGCTCGAGGGCACGCAGGGGGTCGGCGTCATTCTGGCCGAAACGCTGAAAGTGGCCGAAGCGATCATCGAGACCCTCCAGAGCACGCGGCAAAATGTGCTGGTTCAAAAGTTCATCGCCGAGAGCCGCGGCCGCGATGTGCGGGCATTTGTCGTCGGCGATCAAGTCGTGGCCGCCATGCGCCGCGTGGCCCAGGGACAGGAGTTCCGCAGCAATGTCCATCGCGGCGGTAAAACCGAAACCGTGTGGCTGGACGACGCTTACCGCGAGACCGCCGTGCGGGCCGCCCAGATCATGGGCCTGCGCATCGCCGGCGTCGATCTGCTGGAGTCGGAGGACGGCCCGAAAGTCGTCGAGGTCAACAGCTCGCCCGGCCTGGAGGGGATCGAGGCTGCGACCGGCCTGGATGTGGCCGGGGCGTGCATCGACTTTCTGGCGGCCCAGGTCGATTTTCCCGAGCTCGACATTCGCCAGCGGCTGACCGTCAGCCGCGGCTACGGCGTGGCCGAACTGGCGATCCCCGAGGGTTCGGAGTACGTCGGCAAGACGATTCACGAATCGGGCTTGCGCGAAAAGGACATCAACGTTTTGACGCTCCACCGCGACACGAGCGTCATTCCCAACCCGCGGCCGACGCGCGTGCTCGAAGCGGGCGATCGCTTGCTGTGCTTTGGCAAGCTGGACGCGATGCGCGACTTGCTTTCCGATCGCAGCCGGCGGGCTCGCCGACTGCGCATTCGTCGGCTGCACCGCATGGCGCCGCCGGAAGCGCATTCGCCTGCGCTGGCTCCGCCGCCGCCGAGCCTTTCTCCGGCACCCAGTGCGCCGGGTAATGGCCAACCCATTCTCTAGCTGCCGCTGCGTTTCTCTCGGCTGTGTCAGCCTGCCTCAGACTTGCCTCCCGAGCGGCGAGTCGTTGCGGGATGTGCTTCGCTGCGCGCGGGCCGCTCGCCGCGGCCTGGTGAACCAATCGCTTGGCCAAGCGCGGGCAATACAAAAAAGGGCGCACCCTGCAGAGGCACTCTTTCTTGCCAAATCGGGCTAAGGTTTCTCGACCCCCATGTTTTTGGGAATTGAAAAAGGACTAGTCGAGCTCAAAACTGAGACCGTCGATTCATGGCAACCGGTTTTCAGGAGGGGCGTGGATGAAGGTGCGCGGAGGATTTACGCTCGTCGAGTTGCTGGTCGTGATTGCTATTATCGGAACGCTCGTTGGCTTATTACTGCCGGCGGTTCAAATGGCGCGCGAGACCGCGCGTCGGTCCAGTTGCGGCAACAACCTCAAGAACATCGGCTTGGCCATCCACAACTTCGCCGACGCGCGGCGCCAGATGCCGCTGGGCAGCGAACGTCGCTTGGGCACCGAGCACGCCTGGTCGACGCGCATTCTGCCTTACCTCGAGCAATCGCAAGTCTTTCAGCAGTTCGACTTCAAAGCGAAGTGGGATGCGGCGGGCGCCAATGCGCAAGCCGCGCTGGCCGACTTGAGTGTCTACAAATGTCCAAGCGCGGTGAAGGAATTTCCCGGCAAGCAGGATTACGGCGGGCTGGTGGGCACGACGCTGGTGAAGATGCCGCTGGGCGATGGCCCTGACGAGGCATTCGGTTGCGGTTCGATGATCGCGACCAGCGACAAGCAACCGCGCGCCATCTCATTGGCTTCGATCGTCGACGGCCTCAGCTCGACGATCTCAGTAGCCGAATCGGTCGATCGCAACCCTCAGGCTGCAGGCCGGTGGGCGTGTGGACTGAATTGCTTTTCCCAGGGCGAGGGCCTGTCAGTTCATAACGGCCAGGGGGATATGGAATCCAAGCATCCACTGGGCGTCCCGGCACTCTACGCCGACGGCCATGTGGCCTTTCTCTCGCTTTACATGGACACACAAGTACTCGGAGCAATTTGTACGCGCAACGGCGGTGAGGTGGTCTCCGCCGATGCCGAATAAGCGGGTGCACTCGAGCAGGGACGAGAGTGCATGGTTGACAGCGCCAAGATGAGCATCCACGAGTTCGACAGCGGAGATACGGAGGTGGTTATTCCAACAGACAGCAGTTGACTTGCTGCGAGCTATGGCAAGCGTTCGTAGTTGATTTCGAAGTTGCTTTTGATTTTGTCCGTCTAACTTTCCCCAATTGAGGTCCAATATGTTTAATCGCAGAATGTTCGTGGCTTTGGCAGTTTGCTTGGCCGTTTCCGCTTCGTCGGCTTTCGCCGGTGGCAATGGCGGCACGAAAAAGGATTCAACCGTCCGCGTCGTCAACAATGGCACCAACACGATTTACGCCTTTGTCGACGTTGACCCCGCGCTGATTCAAGCAGCCGCCGGCTCGAACAATCCTATTGCGGGATTCCACAACTTGGGCGGTCGTGAGATCGCTGGCGGTGGCAATTCGTCCGACTTCAAGGTGAAAGCCGGTAACCACCGCGTCATCGCCGTCGACATCGTCGCTGAGGCCGCTGCCGGCGACAAGACGGTTCTCGTGCAGAAAGGCCAGACGGCTACGGTTTCCTTCCCGTAACCATCCGCGCCGGACGTCTGGCTGCATCCGTGGTAAGAGCACAGCCAGTCGCCACTGATTCGAAAGCCAACTTCGTTCATCCACGCCCTCTCGTTGCGTCATGCGTCGAGGTCCCAGTGGCGCGGGTGGAGGAGTTGGCTTTTTTAAACTCGTGTACCAGCATACCTCTGTGTCCAGCATAATACGAAGAGCTCGATCGTGTCACAACTGCTGCCGCCGCGAACTGCTCGAACGTCCTCACAGCAGCCGGGCCGCGACCTGGACTCGGAACTGTTGCCGCCACTGGCGTCCACTAAGGTTGAAGTGCCGGCGGACGATGCGCTGCCACAGCCAGCGGACACAGCAGAGCGCGTATCAACCAGCCGCCGCTCAACCAGTGCCCGCGCCGTCATCATGTGGCTGGCGATCGCTCCCACGCTCCACGCCATTCCATGGCTCGTCGACGGAGCGCCGCTATGCGGCTTGGCGGCCATCGCTTGTGGCTTGTTCCTTGCCTCGCGCACCGGCGTTCTCGCCTCCTTTTGGTTCACTTGGCTTTGGAGCACGCTGGCCATTAGCGCGGCGTTCTACTGGTCGCCCAGCGCGATGGCATACACGCTCAGCTCGGACCTTTGGCTCGGGATCGTGGTCGCGGCACCACTGATTCTGTGGGACGGTCTGCGGTTGGCGCTGGGCTATTGGATTGGCGGCCGAATCACTCGCCAAGTTCATGCGATCTGGCTGCCGGCCGCGCTCTCGACCATTGCAGTCGAGGCCTTGCTGCCCAGCGTCTTTCCTTGGCGGCTGGGGTTTATGATTTTGCCATGGACGTGGTTTACTCAGGCGGTCGATCTCTTCGGCGCACTTTGGCCAACCTTCGCTGCGTTTGCAGCGGCAGGCTTGCTGCTGTCAGCAACTGTTTGGGCTTGGCGCCGCTGGGGTGGCACTCCGGCA
Source organism: Aureliella sp. (assembly GCA_051953155.1). Lineage (GTDB taxonomy): Bacteria > Planctomycetota > Planctomycetia > Pirellulales > Pirellulaceae > Aureliella. The sequence goes on from JBQCJB010000850.1 coordinate 3,943, forward strand.
GCTGTGGCTGACGAGCGCGCTGGAATGCTGCTGGACGAACCCGCCACTGCCAGACCTTCGAGTGGAACCTCGTCCAATTCCTGGCCGCGAAGTTCGACACTCGGCCGCCGCGCCGTTTGGGCCGCGGGCATCGTCGTCGGACTGAACCTCATCTACGGGCAATGGGCCATGTGGTATTGGCAAGGCCAGTCGGACCAGGCGCCCAAGACGGACTTCGCATTAGTCCAAGTCGATCCCAGCTTCACACACAGTCTCGGACAGTCTCAAAAGCTGACGGCAGCAGTGGCGGACGATGTCGAATTAGTGTGCTGGCCCGAGTCGAGCGGCGGCAATTACGAACTCTCGCTCGGTGAACTGAGCGACCATATGAAAGTGTTTGCCTGCTCGCGTGAGCCCGAGCGGGGTTTGCGGCCTTGGCCCTCGCCGACGTGCGAATTGCTTCTGGGTGGCAAGAACTACGTCGGCGACCGCGACGAGCCGGAACAGATCTATGTCACGGCCATGCTGCTGGACGAAAAAGAGCGGATCGCGGCGCGCTATAACAAACGCTTCCTCATGCCCTTCGGCGAGTACGTTCCCTTTGAGGAAACTGTGCCGGGCTTGGCAGAGCTGTTCGACATGGCCGAGCACATGACGCCCGGAATGGAGGCGCAAGTGTTGCCCAGCCAAACCGGGGCGCGACTCGGCACGATGCTCTGCTACGAAGACATGGTACCAGCCGCCGCCCGCGAGATGACGCTCGCCGGGGCAAACGTCCTGGTATCGCTCATCAACGGCTCGGCGTTCGAAAGTCCGCACACGCTCAAGCAGCATCGCTTGCTGGCCCAACTCCGCGCCCTCGAATGCCGCCGAACTTTCCTGCGCTGTGCCGCCACCGGTGAGACGTGCGTCATCTCTCCGCTGGGCGAGATCGTCGATGGGCTGCCAGTCCAGCAGAACGGGGTGCTCAAGAGCGAAGTTGCGCTCGTCGATCGAACGACGGTCTACACGCACGCCCCCTGGCTCGGCAGCACCCTCTGCTTCTTCGGCCTGGGTTTCCTTCTCATCCGCCCAAAGGACATTCGCGGCGACTGATTTGTTGCCCGTCAGACAGTCGAGACGATTGACCTACTAAATGCGTAAGCGAGAGCGGTGACCGCAGTAGTATCCAGCGGTGACAAGTTTTCCTTGCCCGTTGCGATTACTGGCGCGGGGCGATTGGCGATTGCGTTGTCGACTGTAGGACAGTCGAGACGACTGTCCTACTCATGACGCGACTACGGGCGGGGTGCCGATTGGCGGTCGAGTTGCCGCCAGGCCCAGGCGTACAAGTTGCGAGTGTCGGCGTAACGCGCGGCCGAAGCGGCCGAGCCCAGCACGACGACGATCAGCTCGCGATCGCCCCGTTGGCCGCAAGAAACCAGGCAGGCACCTGCTGCGTCGGTCGTGCCAGTCTTGACTCCGCTGTAGCCTTCGATCGGCAGCAGTTGGTTCGTGTTTTCCCACTTCACATTGCGCTGGTAACCACTCTCGCCGACCAGGCGACTGCCGTGCTGTCTGGTGGATACGACCTGTTTGAACAGCGGTAATTCGCGGGCGGCTCGGGCCAGCCGGACAAGATCATTGCAGGTGGAACGATGCCCAGCAGCCGTCAGCCCGTGCGGGTTGGCAAAATGCGTATTGCTCATCCCAAGTTCCTCGGCGGTGCGGTTCATGGCGTTGACGAATCGCTCGAGCGCGGGCCGATCGACGTCGCTTGCCTCGCCCAGCCGGTCACCGAAATGTTCGGCAAACGCAACGCTCGCGTCGTTTCCCGACGGGAGCAGAAGACCGTAGAGCAGCTCGCTCACCGGCACTCGTTCGCCGGCTCGCACACCGGACGTGGAACCCGGGGTCGCGTCCGCTTGCTCGGAGAAAACGATCGTTTCGTCGAGCGCCTCAGGATGGGCTTGGCAGTAACGAATCACCAGGAGCGCGGTCATGATCTTGGTCGTACTGGCGATGTCCAGCCGAACGTCGCCACGATCATCCCACAAAACTTCGCCCGTGGCTGCATCGGCGATCGTCCAAGCCTTACACGTGACATGCGGCGGACCGTTGGGATCGTCGGGAGCTTTTCGCGCCAGCTCGGCCCCATTGATTACCTCGGGCTCTGCCACCGGCGCGTCTTCCATCAGCAGCGGACCGAGCGCCTTCCAGGTCGATGCGTCGACGAGCCCCGTGATCTCCAGTTGCCGCGACTGCTGGAAAGCCTTCACCGCTTTTTCCGTCGCAGGGCCGAAATCACCGTCAATATCCAGGTTCGGCGACGGCTCGGCGCGTGCGTTCAACGTCCGCTGTAGCGCCTCGACCAACCGCCCGCTGGCGCCGATCTCTAGCGCATCGCCCTGTCCGCTCTCGGCACCCTGGTTGGCCAGGTTCGGCGAAGAGACGGACGGACGCGAGGAAAAGTAGTCGTAGGTCACCTTGGCAATTTCGGCGCATAACCGGTTGCCCGCGTTGTCCTCGGTCCAGCTCGTGTCGCGATTGTTCTCGGTCAACACGCACAGGGCGACCGCACCGCTGGGCGTTTCGATGATGCCTGCGTCGGTGCGAATCTTGTCAACCGATCCAGTCTTGTGCGCGATCTTCACTCCCTTGGGCAACAGAGCCGGGAACTTGAGATCGTCGTCGCAGGCGGCCAGATGCGCCAGCATCGCCTGGCACGCATCGCGACTGACCAATTCGCCGGCATGAAGTTTGGCGAGCAAATCAACCATGTCGTGCGCAGTCGTCGATCCCAAACCATACCGCTGGCTGCGCGGCAGATCGATCGACAGATCGCGACGATACACCTTGGCGTTGACGCGCGTCTCCGGGTATCCCCACTGCTGCATCGTCTGGCCCGTCGCCGGAATCGAGATTTTGTCGAGCACCAAATTCGTTGCCGTGTTGTCCGAGTAGGCGATCATCAGCCGGATCGCGTCCCGCAGCGAGAGCCGCGTGCCGGCAGAGAAGTGGAGCGTCAGAATCCCGGAACCGGGCACTTTGTCCTCTTCGTGAAGCTCGATCAGCTCGTCGAGTGCGACCTTGCCCGCGTCGGCTTGGCGATAAGCCTCGATCATGATCGGCAGCTTGATTAGACTGGCCGTCCCCTGCGGTTCGCGCG
>JBQCJB010000851.1:0-2905 GCA_051953155.1 Aureliella sp.
AGAGGGCAAACAGCGGAATCAAAGTCAGCAGCACACTGCTACGCATCACCGGGTCGGCCAGCACGCGATGGCCAGCCCGAGCGCACAGTTGGCCGAGCGCCGCGCTCAGCATCGCAATCGCAAACACGACCAACGGCCACCAGCGTGCGAAAATTCCGCCGAACAGGTCGGGGAAGCCATAGTAGGTCGCCGCGACCAGCAGGCCTAAACCGATCTCGGCCAGATAGACCGCCGCATGCCGAACGTCGGTCGATGCCCGGGTGTCCAATCCGCGCGGCGCCATCGCCAAGAGCAAGCAGCGAACCACGCTCGCGCACCAGGCGGCCAGCGTGACCAGCTTGCTCCCCAGCGGCGCGTTGCGCCACACGTCGGCCCAATCTCCCGCGGCTGCTCCGGCCAGCATCGCAATTCCGCAAAAGCAGCCGGCCGCGAGACTCAGCCAACTGGCCCGGTGGAGAATCCGTTGCCAGTCGATCTTGTGGCGCAGCGGTTCGGCTAGAGCGACGAGGGCGAGGCTCGCGAAGACGAGGCTCGCAAAAGTTCGCTGCAGGTAATCCCATAACGCACCGGGAGCTGCCTCCGAGGTCAGCGGCCGCAAGTCGCTCCAACTGCACAGAACGGCAGAGCACACGATCAAGGCCAAGCCGATGCTGCGCGGCAGACGCCTTGCCGGATCGACGGCGATGGGCAAGATGCTGAGAGCGCTCAACAGCGGCAGGGCCGCCGTCGCCGAGCGCAGGTGCGGTTGGTCGAAATCGAGCACCAGCAAGACGCAGGGGACGAGCAGTGCCAAGCCAATCGCCGCATGCAACGGCACCATCCAGCTGCGGGCTTGCAGGAACTGTCCGGTGTGCGCCGCCAATGCGCCCAAGCGTAGCGCCGGCAACAACCGCTGCGATTCACGCAGCCACTCGCGCAAGCAGCCCGCCATGATGGCCATGGCCAGCAGACCGGCTGCCATCCATAACAAAATCCCCTCACGCCACGCGACACCGGCGAGACCAACCACCGTGACCGCGCAGGCGAGCGAAAGACTGAGCGTGGCCAAGTAAACAGCCAAACCTCGTTGGCCGCGGCGCCAGTCCCACAACCTGCCGACCGCCAGCGCCCAAGCCGCCACGCCCAGAGCGACGATCCAGGGCAAGTGTTCCAGCGGCGCTCGCTGTCCGAAGACTGCGATATAAACACCGCTCAAGCAACTGATGACGACCGGCACGTGCACGCTGGCCGTCTGGTCGACGCTGGGCAGCCAGGCCCGCCTCTGCCCGGATGCGGTAGCCGTAATAGGCAGCTGGTCATCTGTTGCGCCTGCCAGGTCGCTTTCCCGATGGCGAGCTTGATGCGCGATGGTCCAAAGCAGCGTGCAGGTCGCGACCCAGACCGGTCCCCATAGCATCAACCAGGGAATCTCGATCGCTACACCGACGGAGGGCGCAGCCACATACGTTACAATCGCAATCGCGGCCGTCACCGCTGCCACATGGCCTCGCCAGGTTTGGCCCGACGCCGCGCCGCTGAGCGCTGTGACCAGTGCCAGCCCGCTCAGTAGCGCGGCTGGCCATGGCTTTTCCGGATCCATCGCGGTCGCTACCAGGCCGAGTGCACCGACGATGCCGGCCAGCCCGATCCACAAAGCTTCGCCGCCGGTCGACATTCGCCGATCGCGAGCCCCCAGGCGGACACCTAAACCGAGCGCCAGCGCGGCCAGCCAGAGGACCAGCTGCGCTCGATAGGCTTCGAAACCCTGCGCCGTGGCGGAGCGGCGGCCGGGCGCGACGTCCAACCACTGCGTATAAAACGTCGCCACCAGCGGAGCCAATAACCCCAGTCCGATCGCGGAGAGCTCAAATGCGCTCCAGCGTCGCCATCGTGCCAAGGCCACGAAGATCGTCAGTACGGCTGCGAAAGCCAACAGCGATGGCGCGGTGGCAATCGCTCGCGATGCTGGCAGCACGCTGACCGGCGACCACACGTTGGTGATCGCAGCCGCGATGCATAGGACGGCTAACAGGACGAGACCTAGGGCGGCTTGCGACCAGGCGCTGGCTTCGGCGCGTTTCCAGCGTCCCCCTTTGCAAGATTTTTCCAGTCGCACCGACCAGGGCGTCGAGGCTGGCAAGAGGGCCGACAGGGCCACTGCGTTGCGCAGAAGCGCCACTGCCGTGGTCAGGCCTGCCAGGATTGCGAGCGATGCCGCAGCCGCTTGCACAAAGGCGACGCTGACGAAGACCCAGCGGTCGGTCACAGTCGTGACGCTCAGCGAGCAACAGCAGGCGATCGCCAGTGCGGCTAGTCCAGCAGACAAATTCGACAGTCGCGGTGGCGCATCGCCAGCAACGCTGAGCCACCAGCGCACGAGTGCGACGCTCAGCAGCGGCCCGAGCCAGACGAGCAGGTGCAGCCCGCGGGCCGTCGGTCCCAGAGCGCTCCAGTCCGAATCGCCGGCCGCCGGTAACACTTCCGCGCCGAGCGACCCGCGCCAAGCTTGAACGACCGCGCTGAGCGTCAGGCCCAGCAAGGCCGCAAAGGCAATCGAGCGCCCGACGGCGAGCCAGCTGAATTCGGGCATCTGGCCGGTCCGGGCGTCGATCTGGCGGATCCAAGCCAGGTCGGACTGCTCGCGCCAGACTCTGCCGCATAGGGCGAATGCTTCGCTGGCCAGAAGGCATGCGGCCAGGGTCCAAGTGCTGCTGACCAGCGACCAAGCGCTGCCCGTCGCTGCGGCTGCGGCCAAGGCCAGTGAGAGCGGTAGAATTCCGGCAGCGGAGCGCAGCCAAAGCAAGTCGCGCGAGAGCCGGCTGGCGAGAAAAAATGTGGGGACGCAGAGCGCGAGAGTCGCCAGCAAGCACAGGATACCGCCGCCGGCGGGCGTTTGAACCGCAAAGCGGCCGGCCGCTCCGAGCTG
>JBQCJB010000852.1:0-2222 GCA_051953155.1 Aureliella sp.
CGGGCTGGCGCAAGGAGGATACCTGCACGGATCTCGGGTCGCTGGCCAGCGGATTGGGCTGGCCCGAAGGAATCAGCACGAGCGCAGCCACGACGGCGACCAGACCTCGTATGCGCGATCCACCGGCAGCAAAGCGCAAGCGCGGATCGAGTATACGTTCCAGACGCCGCTTGACCGGGTAGCCGTCGTCCAGCATGCGAAGCGCCATCGTGGGCGGCTGGTAACCGACGACGGTGGCCGCTTTGACAATGGCTTCGGCATAGCATCGCCGCCGACCGGCAAATGCCGCGATCGTTTGCTCGTCGCAGGCATCTTCGCACGTGCGGCGCAGGAACCAGTTGGCCAGCCACAGTGCCGGATGGAAAAAGTAAACCGACGAGAGCAGGGCCTGCGCCAAACGCACCCAACTGTCGCCGCGCGCCACGTGTGCCAACTCGTGGACCAGCACCGCCTCCAATTCGGCACGACTGAACGATTCGCGGACCGTCGTCGGCAACAACACCACCGGTCGCCGCCAGCCGGTCACCAGCGGCGTCGTGCATGCGTGGCTGTCGCACAGTTCGATTGGTCGTCGCAGCCCGACGCGAGCTTGCGCACTTGCCAGCAGGACCATGATCTCGCGATCAACAATCGGCGTCGCCGAGCGCAGCCATTTGCGAATCTGCATCCAGGCGGCAGTCAAGAACGAAAGCCGCGCGCTGACGATGCCGAACCAAACAAGGAACAAGATGCTCGTCCATCCCCGCCAGGCCTCTGCCGCGCCTGACTGGAGCGCCTGCTGGCCAGTGGCCGCGACGCTCGTTTCGCCCCGATGTGCTGCCGCGACGGTCGACGCATTGCCAGCGGCGGCGATCGGCGCGTCGACCGGTCCCGCCAGCCAGTCGCCCAGCGTCGTCGAGATCGATTCGGTTGTCGCACGCAGGTGATCGCCCAGCCACCAGGCAGCCCCGGTCGGCGCGGCGAAATCGGGAGGTATCAGTAGGCGCACCAGCGCGAGCAGCCAGAGGGTGAAGCGCAGTCGAGCCGAGTAACCAGCCAGCAATCGGTCCAATAGAAATAGCACGCTGACCAGGAGCGTCAACTGCCAGGACATGCTCCACATCCAATCGCCCCACGCCGCGGCGAGGGAGTCTAGCGCGCGCAGCTTCGACTCGCTCATGGCCCTTTTACTCCGCTGGCTCTTCGGAGGAATCGTCGTAACGGTCCAGCATGGCCCGCAACTCGGCCACGTCGCTGGCTCTCAACCGCCGGTTCTCGATCAGTCGACTGACCAGCGGTGAAAGCGAGCCTTCCAAGACGCGGTCGAAGACGTCGTCGACCACGCGGCTGACCGCGGACTGCCGCCGCAATCTTGGTGAATATTCATAGACGTTGCCGACGCGCTCCGCGGTGACGATGCCCTTGTCGACCATGCGGTCGAGCATCGTCTTGACCGTGCTGTAGGCCCAGCCCTGTTCATCCATCAACAGTTTTTGCAGCTCTGTTGCACTGGCGCGGCCCCGCTGCCACAAGCATTGCATCAACGCCCATTCGGCCCGCGTCAGTTCCACCGACTTGCTCATGCCCCGCTCCCGCTCGCCAAGTTGAACTGTCTCTCGACAACTGTAAAGATCGTAGTCAGTTTATTTTGAGCGGTCAAGAGTTCACAAAAGTAGGACAGCCCTCCGGGCTGTCTCCCGAAACACCCTTAAAGTCAACCTCCGCAAGTACGGCCGCCGTCCCGGCTGTCATCCAATTGGAAAACCGTCTCGGCTGTGATTCAAACAGCTCAACCTTCCGAGCCGACCTTCGTGAATCCCAAAAAAGCGTTCGAACTCCTCTTTGCGCGGTCGTGGGCGGTTTGCTATGGTCCGGCTCGTTTCGCACTCCAGTGGCGACGAGAGGTCACGTGTTCGCTCGCATAGGGATTCTTCTGGTGAGGCAGCCGGCTGTACTGACACTGCTGAGTCTGTGTTGGCTGATGCCCTGCGGCGTCGGCTGCGGACTGTTGGGCGGTGGCCAGCAGCTGAAGCAACTTCAGCTGGAAAACGATCGCTTGCTGGCCGAGTATCGTGCCCAGCGCGATCGACTGACGAAGCTCCAGGAGACGAATGCCGATCTCGAAGCCCGGGTTGGCGAAGCTGAAAAACTGCTGGCTCAGTCGGGGATCGGCTTGCCCTCGAGCCGCATTTCTCAGGCGCCCCCGCGGGCCGCGTCGCCTTCGACGTCGTCGCGCTCTACGG
>JBQCJB010000853.1:0-3801 GCA_051953155.1 Aureliella sp.
TGACGAACAGGTCGGCCTTGCTGACCCAGTTTTCCAGCGTGTCGATCTGGTAGCCTTCCATCGCGGCCTGGAGGGCGCAGATGGGATCGATCTCGGTGACGATCACGCGGCAGCCCTGCCCGCGCAGCGATTGGCAACTGCCTTTGCCGACTTCGCCGAAACCGCACACGACGGCTACCTTGCCACCGATCATGACGTCGGTCGCGCGGTTCAGGCCGTCGACCAGCGAATGACGGCAACCATAGTTGTTGTCGAACTTGCTCTTGGTGACCGAATCGTTGACGTTGATCGCCGGGAAGAGCAGTTGCCCTTTGCGTTCCATGTCGTAGAGCCGCGCTACGCCGGTCGTCGTCTCTTCGCTGACGCCGCGAATCGCCTTGGCCATCTTGGTCCACTTGCCAGGCTGGCTGGTCAATTCCGTGCGCAGCAGATCGAGAATCACGCCCCATTCTTCGGGTTCGTTCTCGGCGTCGAAAGCGGGCACTTTACCGGCGGCTTCGTATTCGACCCCTTTGTGGATCAGCAGCGTCGCATCGCCACCGTCATCGACCAGCAGGTCGGGACCCGAGCCATCGGGCCATACGAGGGCTTCGTTGGTGCACCACCAGTATTCCGGCAGCGTCTCGCCCTTCCAAGCGAAGACCGGAATGCCGATCGGATTGTCCAGCGAGCCACCGCGACCGGCGACGACCGCTCCCGCAGCCGAATCCTGAGTCGAGAAGATGTTGCAGCTGACCCAGCGAACGTCGGCGCCCAAGTCGCTCAGCGTTTCGATCAGCACGGCGGTCTGCACCGTCATGTGCAGCGAACCCATGACCTTGACCCCCGAGAGCGGTTTGGTCTTGGCATGGCGAGCGCGGATGGCCATCAGGCCCGGCATCTCGTCTTCAGCCAGCATGATTTCTTTGCGGCCCAGTTCGACCAGCTGCTCGGCTTCGGCTCGCTTGCCCTCGGCCAGCAGATCGAATGCGCGGACTTTGAACTTCGGCCGTTCAGTGGCCGAGGTGCCAGCCTTGGCCGGCTTGGGATTAGCGACAGCACTCATAACTCGACTCTCCTCGATTGAAATGAAAATCTCTTATCGTCGATCACTTGTATCACGTTGAACATCCTGTGCGTCTGATTTAGCGCCGTCTGGCCTAGCGCCGTTTGACGACTGCGGAAAACAGGGCCGGCCCGCGAGCGGCCGATTCCGGGGGCAGTTTCCAAAATCGCTCGACTTGCAAACCACTTTCTTCGCACCACGCTTCCAACTGCTCGCGCGTCAAACCGAGCCGCACGTGGCCCATCTCTTGCCGATAGATCTCGCGGTCGTGCGGTGACATATCGACCACCACCAGCGGCGCCTCGGGTTTCAGCACCCGCGCCGCTTCGCGGAGGATGCCGACCGGTTCATCGAAATAGGGCAGCACCAGGACCAGCCAGGCCGCATCCAGTTGTGCGTCGCAGAGCGGCAGTTGATCGAGATTGGCCAACTTGAGCGATACATTGTCGCGACCAGCCAATTGCCGCTGGGCCGCGCTGAGCATGGCCGACGAATTGTCGACGGCGATGACCTCTTTCACAAACGGAGCGACTAACTGCGCCAGCGGCGCCGAGCCGCAACCCAACTCACCGACAACCGCCGTCGGACTTAACGCGGCCGCCAAGGCGCTCGCATCGACGCGGGGTCCGAACAGCTCGACTCGCAAAGCATCCCACTGGTCGGCCGCCGAGCGAAAGAAATCGTTGCTTCGCGGCCTTTCAGCCAAGACCTGCTCCAGCCGGCGATCGTCCTGCTGGCTGGTCGACGCCTCGGCCGACTGTGTCTGCACCCAGCTCCACAGCTCCTGCCGCGGCTGCGTCCATGCGTCGGCGTCGATGCGGTAAAGATGATTCGTCCCCTCGCGGCGGCTGACAACCCACTCCTCGCTGGAGAGAACTTTTAAGTGCCGGCTGACGGTGCTCTGCGGCAACTGGAGAATCGTGCACAGCTCGCTGACCGACAGCTCCTCGCGGCCTAATAGCCGCAGTAGCCGCACCCGGGTCGGGTCGGCCAACGTCTGGAGCCAGTCGAGCGGTGCCAGGCTGATCATTTGCACGCAAATCTCAAGAGAAAACGCCATTCATCCAGCTATCCGGATGAACGATTATAGGCAGCGTCCCAGAATTTTCAAGTAGGACAGCCGTCTCGGCTGTCACCCGTTTGGCAATCAGTAGGACAGCCGTCTCGGCTGTCACGCACCACCAAATCGCTCTGCACTCACCCGCTCACCCCAAATCCCCGCCACTCACTACCGCCCGCTCTGCCTCTGCGCATCCCGCTGCTCCAGGATCACCTTGGCCAAGTCATCGGGGGTAACGGGCTGCTGGGCGAGCCTGGCGGCGACTTGGTCCGCCCGCGATTTCAGCCCCGCATCGCCGAGCACGCCGGCTAGGTGCCGGGCCAGGCGGCTGGCTGTTACCCGCACCATGGCCAATGTGCGTCCGCAGCCGAGCCGTGCGACGCGGGCCGCGTTATCGAACTGGTCGAAGGCCATGGGGGCGACGATCTGCGGTAGACCGGCCGCCAGGGCTTGGCTGGTCGTGCCGATGCCACCGTGGTGGACGATGGCCAGAGCGCGTCGGAAGAGCTGCCGAAACGGAAGATAGTTCGCCGTGACGACGCCAGGTGGGAGGTCGCGCGGAAACTGCTCGCTGACGCTCGAGAGCAGCACGCCGGGCAGACCCAGCCGGCGACAGGCTTCGGCTCCAGCGGCGAGGAATTCTCGAGCGTGCGCATGGGCTGAGCCAGGCGCGAAGACGATCGGTCGCGCGCCGGCCAGCGGCCGCAGCGCGTCGTCGACCAACCGATCGGCCGCCTCGGAGAGCAAGTCGCCGCTGTCGGCCAGTGGGAAACCGACGCAGCGAAGCGACTGTGGCAGGTCCGCGGCCGGAATCGAGAACCAATCGGGAAACAACCCGAGCGTCAGATCGGGTGACAGCCACCACCGATCGAGGATTCGGTGCACGGGCGGTAACCCGACGTCGTGTCGCAAACGGTTGATGGCTCCGGCGATCAGGCGGTCGATGACGCGGTCTCCATAGCGATAGCCGAGCGCCACCAAGGCGGCGGGCAGCTTCGTTTCCCAGCCCAAACGCGTCAACTGCGGCGGCTGGTCGAGCGAACGCAGCGCAGCCGGAGCGGGAACGACGGAGCAGAAAAAGCTTTCGGGATGGGCATCGCGATAGATGCGGCCGGCAAAGTCGAGCAGGTGGCTGACCAAGATGGTTCGGCCCGGCTGGACGAGGCTTTCGAGCCAGCGGTAATGTTCTTCCATAAAGGCTTGTCCCGCAGGCCCGAACACGATGTCGAGTCCTTTGCGGGGATGCCACAGTCGCGGATCGTTGACGAAGCGCGCAAAAAACTCTTCGGGCACGAGGACCCTCGCGGTCAAACCGGCGCGTTCGACCAGCGGCACATAACGCTCCGCAGTGGCTACGACGACGCTGTGCCCGCGGCCTTGCAAGCCGCGTGCGATGGCAATCATCGGATTGACATCTCCCAAGCTGCCCGGGGCCGTAACGATGGCATCTAACATCAGCGCAGTCCGTTTTCCGTCTCTGACTTAGCCGAGCGCCAAGGAACAAACCCGCCGGTCGACCGATACCGCGACGGTTTGGCGCTCGCGAGCATAGCCTAGCGATGCGCTCGGAGATAAGAAAGAATGCAGGGGGCGTTTTCGTGCGCGTGCGCCGGCCTGCTGGGGCGGCGCGTCTTCTATGGCAACGTGAAACTGTGGCCAACGATCATGAACTATCGTTTGGAAGCTGGGACGTATC
>JBQCJB010000854.1:0-4415 GCA_051953155.1 Aureliella sp.
CACCCCGACTTATAAACCTTGCGCAGTCCTTGGACTTCGATGGCCGGAGAGTGTGAGTCGATCATAGAGCTGCTTGAGGAGAATCACCAAACTAGAAACCACTCCGATTATAGTTGGACAGGCCTCCGGCCTGTCTGAGCCACGAGACAGGAACGAAAAAGATTCCGCCTGCCTGAGCTAACGAGACACGAATGGCTAGCAGACACGGATAGCCACGAGACAGGGCATGAAGAAGACAGGCGGGACGCCTGTCCTACTAATACCGCCACTGCATACCGAGATTCAGCGAATGGATCCAGTACGGTTGTGTGCTCAAGGCCAGTTGCGGCCGCATGGCTCCGCTGAGCGGATCGGACAGGTTGATCGTTCCGTCGAGCTGTCGGCCGGGCTGCGCGACTTTCGGTATGAGCACGTAGTTGTACCCGAACGAGAAATCGATGTTCGGCGTCAAATAGTAGCCGGCATTCAAGCCGAACTCGGGCACTGTGACGAAGGTATCATCCTTGAAGGGACGGTTGTTCGTGTTGCGGACTAACAGGCCTTGCGATTCGGTGGTCGCGACTCCTGCCGACGACGTCGTAGTCGTCGAACCGGCCAGATCGACGCGGCGTTCCAAGCTGCCCAAACCGAGGCGGCCGATGGCTTCGAATTTGAAATACGCGAATTGCCGCGTGCTCATTAAACCGATCACGGCACCGTTGAAATTGTTGGTCGTCCGCACCATGTCGCTAACCGATATCGAACTGCCGGTCAGCGGCGGAACGTTTCCGGTAACGGTCGTGTTGCTGGTGATGTGCAGGCTCTCAGCGATATGGTTGTGCTGGTATCCAAACAACCAGTCGGCTCGGGTGAAACGGTCGCGGTAGGCGAGCCGCTTGAGCGCGATGTCGAACCCGTCGAGTTCTGACGTGGTGCGAACGCGGATGTCTCCCGAGCTATCTCCTGGATAGGAGACCAACTGGGTATCGGGAGTCGAAGTCCCGGAGGTAATGTTATTAAAGGGTCGCGCTAAAATGGGAGTGGCGCTGCTGGTGAACACGAAGTCGTTCGACTGGTCGCCGGCATTGGTGTACCGCACGATCACGCCGCGATAGCACGACGGATCGAGCCAGGTGGCGACGTTGATCCGAAAGCCGGCTTGCATGTCTTGATTGACGATATTGTTGCCCAGCAAGACCTGCGTGCTGTTCTGGCCGAGTTGTCCGGCGACGTTGGCTGCCGTGCCGACCGGCGCTGTGGTGACCAAGGGGGGCAAGCCCATCCCGCGGCGCCAGAAGAGGCCCGCTTCCGCTCGGACGCTCAGCCGGCCCAACAGGCGGCTCAGCGGTCCGTCGCACATTCCCGCGCCACAGCTGGCCTGGCAGCAGCCCGGTGCGAGGTCACTAAAATAGTCGCCTTGACCGCCGCACTGGCCGCAGCTGCAACCACCGCCGCCGCCGAAGTTGCCAGCGTAGGATTCGTAGCCGCCATAGCCGCCGGCGTCGTAGCTGTCGTAGACTCCGCCATCGAACCCACCGCTGCTGCCATCATCAAAGGTTGTGATCGCATCGTCATTGGGTAGCGGATCGGGCATAGGCTGCACCCGCGACTGCGTTTCCGATTTCGAGGGTGTCGCCTGTCGCGGCGCACTCGCGTCGGATTGTTCCATGATCGAGCGCGGGGCTGGCGCTCGCACGATTCGGGTGCCGTCGGCGCTGGCTGGAGCCAGTCGGCTTTGGGAACGAGTCGCCGGGCGGACCGCTCGCGACGCGGTCGGACTGGCGACCGGTGCGGACTGGCGGTACAGCGGCCGTTCGACGCCACCGGAGCGTAGCTGTGCGGAGACCGAGCCTGCCTGGGCTGTCCACGCACCGACGGTCAAGCCCGCCAAAAGCGCCGCTCGCACCAGCTTGCGACCACCGACGCGTGAACCGCTGCACCAAAGTCGCTCGAACATTCTCTGCCTCCAGAATCGTCACCTTCAGACCGTTTGCGGCCCCTGCTTGCACGCGCAGCCAGCTCGCCGCGCCGCACCTGTCTTAGATTCGGTTGTGACGGTCGTACCGGTTGAGTCAACTTGGCAGGATTTGACGATCGCGCAGACTTTTCGAGCCCTGGAAAGGCTAGCATTGGCGGGTCGAGCAATAAGAAAAGACGGGCCAAAACGCATGGTCTTGGCCCGTCCCCTGGCTTCCTGAATGGCGACGCGAGAGTCGCTTAGAAGTTATACATTCCGCCGATGGTCACACCGTGCAGGATCAGGGAGCTGGTCGTGTTGTAGTTCGCGACGTTGCCCAGGTGCAGCATCTCGATCGGAACGGTGTTCACCGACGTGGCTACGCCCGAAACTCCGATGACGCGATAGCCAACGTTCGCGCTCCAGCCCTTGCTGATGCGTGCGCCGATGCCGGTCCCGATCTCGCCGAGGAACGCAGCGTTGTTCTGCGAGGCGTTGACCAGGTAGCCTTGACCGTTGTAGATGTTGCCGCTGTTGATCGTCGCCGTTTCCGGCATTGCGCCGTTGGTACCGATCCGCGTGTACAGTTGCGAGTGGTTGTTGTAGATACCCGCTTTGCTCAGCGCGTACAGGTTGAAGCGTTTGCCGAGGCAGTAGCTGCCCACGCCGCCGAGCTGGAAACCGACCAGATCGTTGCGAACATTGTTGTCGTAGTACAAATCGTCGGCACTGCCATCGTACGTGCTGTCGTTCTCCGAGGCCGCGTACTGCAGCTTGTCGGTGAAGCGGAACCAGCGCACGCCGGCCAGCCATGTCAGGTTCAGACGGCCGCCGCAAACGTTGGGCGTCAAACCGCAAGGCCCGGTGTAGGCTGCACAGCCGCTGCCGCAACAGCCACAGTCGCTGGCTCCCCAAGTTCGCGCGGCTCCGCCCACCGCGAACCCGAGCAGGTTGCCTTCGACGTTGTGGTATTGGCTGCTGCGCATAACGCGATGCGAGGTTGCGCCGTCGTACCAGTTGTAAACGGTATCGCTCGGCATTTCGATGCCGTTGAACTGGTGCCGCGAACGGTACATCCCGCCACCGGTGTTGGTGATCGTAGCCGTCTGCGTTCCGGGGAACAGCCCCCAGTAGTTCAGCATCAGGGCATTGCGACCGCAGTTGAAGTAGCGGCCCGTAAAGACTTCGAAGCCGTTCAGTTGAGTCTGGCGGGCATCGCGAGTCGTCAGCGGGTTGTCGGTCGGCATGGCGGTGTCGTAGGTCAAGGCCAAGGGCCGATCGTCGACGCGGCGAAACAGCAGAGCACTGCTGCCGACGAACCAGGCTTTGCCAGGGACTGCGGCGCGGCTGGAGAGCCAAGCCGGCGCGCGACCGCCCCATAGACCGCTGGTCAAACCGCCGCTGACGAGACCA
The DNA here is from genome assembly GCA_051953155.1 of Aureliella sp. Taxonomy (GTDB): domain Bacteria; phylum Planctomycetota; class Planctomycetia; order Pirellulales; family Pirellulaceae; genus Aureliella. Next base: position 3,350 of record JBQCJB010000854.1, read on the forward strand.
CTATCGCCACAGGCGCCCGAGCTGCAGGCCGAACCGATCGACTCTGGGTTCATGGCCGCTGGGGCCAAAGCATTGGCGTAGGCCGGGTCGACGTTGGAGCCCGCCGCATAGCCGTTACCTGGATACGCCTGAGAGGGGACGGCATTCAGCGGCACCGGCTGGGGAACTGGGGGTACCGCTTGGTACTGGCCGTTGCGAGGACCGACCCAGCCTTGCTGGGGCACTTGCTCGGCTTCGAAGGCTGGCGCCGGAACCGCCTCTTGGGGATACGCGACCCTCTGGGCGGAAATATTGATGCCTGCAGGCACGCTGGCCGGACCGTACTCGCCAGCCGCTCCATAACTGGCTGCGGGGCCATATTCGGATGGCGAGCTCTGGTAGGCTCGCGGCGCGCTCGGCGGAGCGATAAATTGCGGTTGCTGGCCGTAGGCGGCGGTCGTGGCGGCGACAGTTTGTGACAGTCCACTATCGATCGCATAACCGCTCGGGGCCAGCGAGTCGGAACCAGTGGGCTGAGGCGCGTACTGCGCTTGCGTCGGGCAGGGCAGATTCGACAGCCCCAGCGCAAACGCTATTCCGAATAGCCAAGTCTTTTTCACCTTTGGGTCTCCTTGCAATAACGTCGGTCCATGACGTCGGTATCCATACCGTTGCAGCTGAGGGGCAAAGCGAATCCGTTATTGCTTTTTCGTAGGCAGCTGCAAACGCACGGGGAGCGCTCGCGTGCGCAAAATCCGTGCTTCTTGGTGATCGTCACTTGCCACCGATAGCGAGTGAACCAAAGCCATCACGGCTGGCCCAAATCACGCCCATGCCAGCACACAATCAATAACGGTCGTGCGACTGGTCCATCGCGAGCGGTCGGCACAATCGGAGTCGTTTCCGCCGATCGGCATGACCGGCGCGCAACGCAGACTTTGCCACCGCGTTCCTTGGCTGGGAACGCCCACCGGCACAGCGTGGTACGATGGGATTTGGGCGTCTGTGCGCGCACATGAGCTTCGTTCCCACCAGCAAAAGTCAGGACTGGAATGGATCGCGAAAAATACAAGCGCCTCGTCGAGAC
>JBQCJB010000855.1:0-4819 GCA_051953155.1 Aureliella sp.
CGAGCGGCCTCTACGTTGCGGGTCGAGTTGCTATCCAGGTCGACTCACTTGTCCAGGTCGAAGTCGAAGACGTTGCCCTCGGCAGCCTCCTTGACTTCGGCGGTCAGCGGCGACGTTGCCGGATCGGCGTATTTGACCGGCAACAAGTTTTTAGCGATCGAGGCCGCCTTCTCCGACGCGTCCATCTCGTCGTAGTTGGCCGGGTACTCATCGGTAATGTCGATCGGTTCGTCCGAGTCTGCTTCTTCGCCTTCGGGCTTGGCCGGCGGCTCGGTCACGTCACGATCGTACTTGGCGACCGTAACCGCGTAGACACCGGCCAGTGCGCCGTCGCCGCTGACGTCGGTCGACAAGCTGTACTTGCCATCGGCGCCGGTCGTGGCAGAAGCGGGCCGACCTTCTCCCTTGGGAGTGAACGAAACGATCGCCCCTTCGAGCGGCTTGCCCTTGTACGTCACCTCGCCGGTGACTGGGTACTTGGGCACGCCTTCCTCGGCACAGCCGGTGCAAAGGCACGCCACGGCGGCCAAACTCAAGAACCATCCAGTACGGATCAGCATCGTTATTTACTCCCAGCTCGGGTTAGTGCGTCCATAAGCGGCCTCTTACTCCGGCAATTGGACGACTTCGGATCCAGCTCGCGATCCCATGCCGCCCCAGACACCATAGACCGAAGGCCCGTTGATCGTCTGGCGAGCATTGAGATTGCCCGTGTCGATCGAGTTGCTGACGAAGTGGACCGAACCATCGGCGTAAGTCGCGTTGACGCCGCCGGTGTGGCGGCTGGCCGGTGGTATCACCAGGTGCGTCGAATCACCGTAGCTGCCTCCGTCGGCACAGGCCGGCGCGTTGGGCGGCAAGACCGTGTTGAACGCGACGTACATCGGCTGGGCGTCCTGCCACGCGATGCCAAAGCGGCTTTGGATCTGCGAGCCGGCAATGAAGTAGCGACCGTCGGTAACCCCTTTGCACAACGACGGCGTGTTGATCAGTCCCGAGACGCGCGTGTGAACTCCCAACACATGCTCGACTTGCCGGGCCGCGACCGTCTTCGGGTTCTGGGCGCGGTAATTGGTCGATTGTTGGCACAGCCGCTCGCTGAGGGCAATCGTATTGCTGGTGCCATCGGAGATGTCGCTCATCCGGTACGTGCGGCGACCGTCGCGGGCACCAAAAACCCCGCGGGCTTCGTGGGCGCCGCCAATACCATTGACCAACCCTTGGACCATGTCGCCCATGCTCATCGCATAGCTGTTAGTCCGAACGTTGTTGGAGTAGCCGGAATCCGACGGGCAGCGGATGACGCTCGGCGACGTGTTCCACGGTCCCCAGCCAGCCCAGGCGTGCGGCCCCTGCGGCGGATGGGTCGCATCGCCGGCGGCGATCAACTGGTACTGATTCGTTCCCTCGATAAAGGCGAGCATCGGAATAAAGCCGCTCAGCCGCGCTCTGTTGGAATTTCCCTTGCCGCCAGCGGACGTGCAGCACGTTCCGCCGCTGCGGTAGGGAAATGAACGGTGGGTGTCGTGGTAGTTATGCAGGGCCAAGCCCCACTGCTTGAGGTTGTTCGAGCACTGCATCCGCCGAGCCGCCTCGCGGGCTGCTTGGACCGCCGGCAACAGCAGCCCGACCAGGATCCCAATGATCGCGATGACGACCAACAACTCGACCAACGTGAAGGCCGTGGGGTGCCTCGTTCGCATGTCTTTTCTCCGTTCGATTTCAAGAAGAGCTAACAAGATCGAAAGCTAACGGATTCGAAAGCTGACTGTTTTGTAAGCTCGTGCGCTGGCCCTGTCAACCATTTTTCCTGAGGAAATTTGAGGACGTACGCAGTGATCGGCTGCCTGCGGATGCGCACAGAGCCGCTTTTTCGGGTGTGGTAGAGAGGCGCTTGGCAGCGGCCAAAGAGATCAGGGCAGCAGCAGACGCAGCACCGGGGCGGTGGTCATCGTGGTCGCCAGGGCCATGATGACCATCATCGCGAACAGCGTCGGGCTGATCACGCCTAGATCGAGGCCGATGTTCAGCACGATCAGCTCCATTAGCCCGCGGGTATTCATCAGCGTGCCTAGAATACTCGCGTCCCGCCAGGTTTCACCGGCAAAGCGAGCGGCCAAGAGCGTGCCGCCGAATTTTCCGAGCGTGGCCACCAGGATGATGGCGGCGCAGATCAGCCACTGGTTCGGCCCGGCGAGCAACCCCAGCTCGGTCCGCATGCCGGTGGTGGCGAAAAACGCCGGCAGCAAAAGGACCGTCACTGGCTCCTTGAGCTTGCTCAGAAAGCTGGCTGCCAGCCGGCTGTCGCTGGGGATGATCACGCCCAGGAGGAACGCGCCGAAGATAGCGTGCACGCCGATCCATTCGGTCAGCGAGGCCGCGGCCAGGATCAAGACGTAACTGGCGGCCACTGCGTAGCCGGGCAGACTGTCGCCCCGGCCGTCCAGGCGGCGGACCGGTCCATGCAGCAGCGGCCGCACCACGAACAGCATCGCCGCGATAAAAGCAGCGGCGCTAGCGACGACCAGCCAGGCATGGGCTAGCTGCGACTGGGCCACCCCGACAACCAACGCCAGCAGGCACCAGGCGGTGACGTCGTCGGCCGCCGCGCAGCCCAAGGCCACGCCGCCGATCGGCGTCGACTGCAAGTTGCGGTCGGTCAGGATGCGAGCCAGCACCGGAAAGGCCGTGATCGACATCGCGACGGCCATGAAGAGCGAGAAAGACAGAAACGAAACGCCGGCCGGGGCGAGAATCGGACATAGCCACAGCGCCAGCACGGTCCCGAGCGCGAAAGGGACGACGATGCTGGCGTGCGAGATTGCGACCGCCGCGTGGGCTCGATGTTGCAGATGCGCGGCATTCAGTTCCAGGCCAACCAGGAACATGTACAGGATCACGCCCAGTTGCGCGATGACCTTGATCGACGTGGCCACCAGCCCTCCGGGGTCCGCCGACTCGGGAGGCATCAGCATGTGCATTGCTTCCGGACTGATCATACCCAGCAAGCTCGGTCCGAGCGCCAGGCCGGCGATGACTTCGCCAATCACTGGCGGCTGGCCGATGAATTTGCACAGCTGGGCCATGAGCGTTCCGGCGAGGATGACGGCGGCTAGCGTGCCCAGGACGTGAAGCGTCACGTCGAGCGACGCAGCGGCAGTGGCCGAGCTCAAGCGGGCCGGAGCCTCGGCGGCAGCGGTGCTTGCTTGGCCCCCGACCCTCTGGACAAAGAGCACGACGCCGGCTCCGACGGCCAGCAGCGCTAAATAACTGACAATCGGCCAAGCCAAGCCGCGACTAGCCGGTGCAGAGCTCGCCATCTGGCACTCCCCTCCCCCACACGCCGCCAACGAGACATTTTGCGTAGCCGTGGGCTACGAAAATCGCTCCAGGAATCGCGCCGCGAAAAACGTTTCCCAGCGCGTTACTTGTTGTAACAATAGTTGTGCCAACAAGTAAATGCCACTAAGATGTTTCTGGGAGGCCGGACAGCCGAATAAACTGCGGGGTTTGGCTGGAGCGTTCGGGGCCGAGCGGGGCTTTTTCGCGCGGCGTGTGCCAAGGCTGACTAGTACCGGGCCAGGCGGTCAGACGCGGCGGCCCGTTACGTCTGCTCGTTTTGCATCTGCCGCACTTTTTCGCGGACGTTGCTGGCCAGCTTGACCAGCTGGGGCCACCAGATGTCGTCCAACAGCTCGATCAAGTCGGCATCGCAGGAATCGAGGCTCTCCAGCCCCCAGGCCATCGTCCGCCAATCGTCACCCGGCTCGGGAATCTGGCCGTTCATGTCGCAAGGCAGCAAGTCAGAGAAGTTGCCCAGCTCGGATTGATGGAACACGGCCAAAGCCTCCGTGAGAGCGGTTTTGCAATCGAGGTCAAAAATCGACAACGAAGTATACCACAGCAGTTCGATTGAGCAGGCAATCTTTGCCGCGTACAATGCACAGCCGCTATCGGTGTACCACCGCTATCGGTCAGCGCTCTTTCGATGCGAATCCCGCTCGGGTCTTTCGATCTCGCAAAGTGTCCTGTTTCTCCTGCGCAGCAATTTTAGGGAAGTCCAATGTCAGATGACCAGAAGAAGTCGAAGGTAGAGTACATCAAGGAAGGTAGTTTGGGTTTGCGGGGGACGATCGCCGAAGAGCTAGCCAACGATTCGACCGAGGTGTCCGCCGAAGCTGAGCGGCTGCTCAAGTTCCACGGCACCTATTTTCAGGACAACCGCGACACGCGCAAAGAACGCCGGCAGCAGGGGCTGGAAAAAGAATTCATCTTCATGGTTCGCAACAAGATGCCCGGCGGCAAATTCACCGCCGATCAGTTTCTTGGCGAACTGGATATCGCCGATCAATTCGGCTACGGCAATCTGCGGATTACGACGCGGCAGGGCATCCAGTTGCACGGGATCGTCAAAGGTGATCTGTGGAAGACGATTCACCAGATCAACCAGCTCGGGCTTTCGACGCAATCGGCCTGCGGCGACGTCAACCGCAACGTGTGCTGCTGTCCGGCACCGCTTCGGCAGAACGGCATTCGCGACCGCCTGCAGGCTCTCTCCGATACGATCGCCCAGCACCTGACGCCCCGCACCGGCGCTTACCGCGAACTGTGGATCGAAGACCCCGAGACCGGCGATCGCCGCAAAGTGGTCACGCAGCCCGAGGAAGCGGAATACGAACCGATATATGGCAAGGCCTATCTGCCGCGGAAGTTCAAGGTCGGCATCGCCCTGTGCGACGACAACTGTGTCGACATCTACGATCACGATATCGGTTTGCTGGGCGTCACCGACGGCGACCAGTTGCTGGGCTTCAACGTG
>JBQCJB010000856.1:0-8464 GCA_051953155.1 Aureliella sp.
TCTCAAGCAGGTGAGCGAGCAGATGCAGAAACTGCAGGCCGAGATGGCTGCGATCCAAGAAAAGATCGCCGCTGCAACCAGCCAGCAAACTGCCGCACAAAATGAACTGGCTGCCAGCCAAACGGCTGCGGCTGCCTTGAAGGCCGAGTTCGAGAAAGCCCAGGCCGAAGCGCAAGCGGCCGCAGAAAAGCTGAAACTCTTCACTGAGTCTTACAAGATTCAGTAGTTGCCAGCACCTCAAAAATTCAAAGACGCGCGGGGGCACAAAGTCATCTTTTGTGCCCCCGCTGCTTTGTGGTCAAATGAGAGGCAACTCTTACCCGGGCGAGGTGCGATTTTGAAGCGATACGCATGGGCAATTCTGATTTGCTGGTCGATCCTCGAGACGGCGGTCACAGCCGATTCACTCCAGGCAGACGACCCGGTTAAGCGGCTGAGCTCCGATCTGGCTCCCTGGCTCGACTGCCTGGTTGGCCGCACCGATGGCTATGCCATCGAAGGCCACGCCACGCCCGAGATCGACGGCCAGCGTCATCGCATCGATTTTCGGGCCGTGCGCTACGACGCGAATGCCTTTGATCTGGAAATCGCGCATGCTCAGTTCGCTGTCGAGATTCGCCGCCGCGCCGATGCGATCGCGATGGCTTTGCCCAAACACAAGGTCGTCTTCGTCGGGCAGGGCCAGGCCGATGCGCAAGACCATTTAGCGCCCGACGGAGCGCTTGTGCGATTGGTCGGCAATGACTCCAGTCTGTCGCTCGCCACCAATCTGCTGATGAACGCATCGGCGGACGATCTCGCGAACACGGTGCTGGGATTGGTTCAGCTCTCGGACAAGCAGATATCCGGCAAGGAGCTATCCGAAAAGCAGCCATCGGACAACGAGAACCGACACGCCTGGACCGATGGCAAGTCGACAGTCACTTTCGAAGACCAGGGGCGTCAGGTCCACGGATCGATCAAAGGCGTACTGTTCGAGCTGGCGCTGTCGATGGTCGCCGGGCCGATGCCCAGCGTCACGCAGTGGGACGGCTGGCAAATCGAGCCGCTCGATCGCAGCGAAATGGAGCGGCAGTTGGCGCGGGGCGTGCGCCGCGCCTGCGAAGTGTTGGCGCCGGGCCGCCGTCTGACCGCGCCGCCGGCGGCTGACAAGCGCGTCGAGCATGGCCGCCTGCGGTGGATCGACGGCAGTCGCGTCGTTCTGCTGGAGGGCAGTCCCGAAGAAATCGGTACCGCTCATGGCGAATTGCTCGCAGACGAGACGCGGCGGTGCATCGATTCGGTGCTGTATGCATTCGGTACCGTGCAAACGGTCGTCAACGGCCGCTGGTTCCGCAAGGATCTCGAGGCCGCGTATGCTCGTCTGGCGCCGCACATTCCCGAGCGGCACAAGATCGAAACGCGGGCTTTGGCCAGGTCGCTCCGTCTGGACGCTCAGTTAGTCGAAGCGGTCAACGTTTTTCCCGAACTGTTTCACTGCTCGGGGTTCGCCGTCTTCGGCGATGCGACGAAAGATGGCAAGCTCTATCACGGCCGCGTCCTCGATTACATGACCACGATCGGACTGCAGGACTGCGCAGCCACGTTTGTCGTCTCGCCCAACGGCTGGATCCCGTTTGCCAACGTGGGCTACGCCGGGTTCATCGGCAGCGTCAGCGGCATGAATACCGAAAAGATTTCGCTGGGCGAAATGGGTGGCCGAGGCGAGGGGCAATGGGATGGCGCGCCGATGGCAACTCTCATGCGACGAGCGCTCGAGGAGTGTGATTCGCTCTCAGAAGTCAAACAGCTCTGGCAGCAAAGCCCGCGGACCTGCGAATACTACTACGTCTTCGCCGACGGTGAAGAGCGGTCGGCAGTCGGCGTTGCAGCGACGCCTGACAAAATCGAGTTCATCAATCCGGGCCAGTCCGATCCGCGGCTGGGCGAAGGAATCACCGACGCAGTCGTGCTGAGCGCGGGCTCGCGACTGGACGAGCTGCGAAAGCGAGTCATCGATGCCTATGGCCAAATCGACGCGCAGGCGGGCCAACAGCTGATGTGCCGACCGGTCGCCATGTCGTCCAACTTGCATAACGTACTGTTCGTTCCGGAAGATGGCGTGCTGTACGTCGCCAATGCCGACCATGATCATCCGGCCGCCGAGCGGCCGTATGTTCGACTGGATCTCGACGAGCTAGTTCAATCGATGGCCGAACCGCGCCGAGCTGAAGAGGAGATTGGCCTGGAACTGCAACTCGAGGGCGAGGATTCGCTCGCGCCGAACGAAGAACCGCTGGAGGACTCGCGAGCCTGCCTGGACGGTCTGCTATGGGAGAAGGGGCGGTTCGATGTTGCCTTCCAAGAGGCTGCTGAAAACTGCGGAGATTGGCTGGTGCGTTTCCCGTCGCCGCGTCCGAGTGGCGATGCGGTCAATGACCTGGTCGCCATGGAATGGTATCAAGCCAAGGACGAGCAGGGGAATGTTCTGCATGCCCCCGCCGCTGTCATCGTCCACGAATCGGGCAGCCGCATGACGGTCGGCCGGCTGATCGCCCAAGGGTTGCGGCAACGCGGTTTGCACGCGTTCATGATCCAGTTGCCTTACTACGGCGAGCGGCGTTCTTCGGGCAACAAGCCCACCGGACCGCGAGTCGTCGAGGCGATGCGGCAAGCGATCGGCGACGTGCGCCGAGCGCGCGACGCAGTGGCGGTGATTCCACACGTCGATGCTACGCGGATCTCGCTGCAGGGCACGAGTCTAGGCGGGTTCGTAACCGCCACGACCGCCGGCCTCGATTCCGGTTTTCACCGCGTTTTCATATTTCTGGCGGGCGGCGACCTGTTCGACGTGCTGATGCAGGGCAAACAAGATGCGGCCAACCTCCGCGAGGAGCTCGCCGAACGAGGCATCGACGCGGCCACGATCAAGACGTCGCTCGGCGCGATTGAACCGCTGCGACTGGCACACCGGATCGACCCCGACCGCACCTGGATGTTTTCAGCCAAATTCGATGACGTCGTGCCGATCAAAAACGCCGACCTGTTGGCCCGCGCCGCCGGGATCGAAGAAGAGCATCACTGCAAACTGCTCGCCAACCACTACTCGGGAGTGATCTACTTGCCGATGGTCCTGCAACAGATGCGCGACGTCATGTTCGAGCCGGCGACCGCGCAACGGCCGGAAACGAGCAAATGATCCGCAGGCGCGGCATTCGCACTAAACAGTCGTCGATCTCATGCGCTGACCAGCCTCATGCGCAGTTCTTTGTCTTCTCACTCCGTCAAGACGCGATTCCCACGCCATGTACGAACAGGAAATCCAGAGGTTCCTCAGTGCCGAACACTTCGCTGTGGCCGGTGCTTCGCACGACCGCAGCAAATACGGCAACAAAGTTCTCCGGGCCTTGCTGCAACACGACAAGAACGTCGTGGCCATTCACCCGATGGCCAGCGACGTCGAAGGCACTCCGACCTTCAAGTCGATCAATGACGTGCCGCATGCGATCGAGAGCCTGTCGATCATCACCCCGCCCCAGGTGACCGAGAAAATCGTCGCCGAGGCGGTCGAGCGCGGCGTTCGGGCCATCTGGATGCAGCCCGGCGCCGAGAGCGAGGCAGCGATTGAACTGGCTCGCAGCCGCGGTATCGACGTCATCGCCGGCGGCCCGTGCCTGCTGGTGTCGATCCGCTACCACGAATAAACACTCGGCAGCAAAACCAGCCGGCTGTCTCCTACGCGCAGCTTGTCGCGCACCAGACCGCTGGCTAGGTCAGCTTGAGGATCTCGCGAGCTGCGTCGAGACCGCTGACGAGCGCGTCGACATCTTCGAACGTATTGTAAAGTCCGAAAGAAACGCGCACTGTCGCTGGCTCACCCAGCCACTCATGCAGCGGCATCGTGCAGTGGTGGCCGTGCCGCACGCACACGCCGTGAACGTCCAGCAAACTGGCCACGTCCTGTGCGGAAGCCCCATCGAGAACGAACGGAATGATGCCTCCGCGCTCGACCGTCGATGGGCCAAACATGCGCATCCCGGGTATCTTAGCCATCTGCTGCATGGCGTAGGCCAGTAACTGCTGCTCGTGCGCATGGATCGCCGCCAAGCCGCAACTGTCGACGAAATCGATGGCCGGCCCGAGCGCGATCGCTTGGGCGATCGGCAATGTGCCCGCTTCGAACTTCGCCGGGATGGGTGCCGTTTCAAACCCATCGGTGCCGACACGGGAGATCATGTGGCCGCCACACAGAAACGGATCCATCGCCTCCAAGAGCGCCCGGCGCCCGTAGCACGCGCCGACGCCGCTGGGACCGTACAACTTGTGTCCCGAGAATGCGAGAAAGTCGATCTGCTGGGCGACCACGTTGGTGGCGAGATGCGGCACGCTTTGCGCGCCGTCGACGACAAAGATCGCGCCGACCTGGTGCGCTCGATCGCCCAGTTCCGACAGTGGAGCGATCGTCCCCAAAACGTTCGATAAACCGCTGACGGAGATCACGCGCGTGCGCGACGAAAGGAGTTTGTCGAATTCGGCCAGATCGAGCTCGCCGGTGTTCGTCAAAGGTGCCAGGCGCACACTTGCGCCGGTCTGCTGGGCCACCCACTGCCACGGGACGATGTTGGCGTGATGTTCCGCCAGCGTTAGCAGAATCTCGTCGCCGGGGCGTAGGAACTTGCGGCCCCACGCGTTGGCGATCAGGTTCATGCCCATCGTCGTGCCGGAGGTGAACATGATCTCTTCGGAACTTTCGGCGCCGATGAAAGCGGCGACGCGCTCACGCACGCTCTCCAATTCGCGGCTGACGCGATCGCCGAACCGGTAAACGCCGCGGTAGGCGTTCGCATAGTACTCCTGATAGACTTCGCTCTCCTTGTCGATGACGCTCTGCGGTTTTTGGCTCGACGAAGCGGAATCGAGGTAGACGATGCTGCGGCCTGCACTGTTGAAATGCTGCAGGGCTGGGAACTGGGCGCGAGCCGCGGAGACATCAAAACCTGGCTGCGTTCCGGTCCGTGCCGCCAACGCTTCGGCCTGACCGCCGGTGACTACCGACGGAGCTGGCGCAGCAGCGCTCGCCCCGGAAGCGTTCGAAGTGCGGCTGGGCGTCCGGTTCGCGGTGGCGGTCGCCGGGGCGCCGCTGGCCGGAGCCGCGTCGGGTACGAACCCTTGGGCGCCTGCCGAGAGATCGGCGTTGGTCGAGTTGGCATACGCTTGAGCGATGTCACGGACCCTTTCGACCATCGCGAAGAGTCCATTGCGGCGCTGCGGCACGAGATGCGATTCCAATCCCAACCGCTTGAATGGCTCTCGGAAGTCGGTGGCCAGGATCTGCTGGGCGGGTTTGCCATTGAAGAGCAAGCCGACGATGACGATCAGTCCGTCGACCAGGCGGGCGTCGCTCTTGGCATGAAACCAGACGTGGTTGCGATCGCTCCGCATCTCGGGCACCAGCCACACCCGGGCCTGGCAACCGCGGACCCGGTTGGCTTCGGTCATCTCCGACTCGGGCAGGGGAGGGAGCTGTTCGCCGATTTCGATCAAGTATCGGCACTGCTCCTCCCACTCTCCGAGGAACTCGAATTCCTCGATCAATTCGTCCAGCGTCAGCTCTTGCGACTCAGTCAACTCTCGTCCCTTTCGTTTATAATCGCGATTATACACATGCGAAAGGATTTCAGAGATGGCGCAAGCAATCGTCGACCCCGAACAACTGCGGCAATTCGCAGGACTTCTGCGGCGTTACAACCAACAACTCAGGGATTCGACGACGACACTGAACCAGGCCTTGGGACGACTTTCCGAATCGTGGCGGGACCAGGAGCACCACAAGTTCGCCGCCGAATTCGACGAACAGTTGCGGCTGGTCCAGCGACTGGTCGAGCGCTCCGAGCAGCACATCCCTTACTTGCTCAAGAAGGCCGAATTGATCGAGCAATACCTGCAGCGGTGACGGTTTCGGCACCGCTGTTTCTTGCTATAGTGGGCGGCTCGTCAGTTTCAAGTCAGCGGCACTTCAGCACCTCATCGGGAGTCATTCATGGACGCGCGCGAAGCGATCAAGAAGAGCATCAACATGGCCGAGCAGGTGGCCCACGCCTACCTGGACGACCTCTCGGACGCCGACATGATGAAGCGGCCCCACCCGCAGTGCAACCATATCAACTGGCAAGTCGGACACTTGATTTCTTCCGAGCATCAGATGCTCAGCGCACACGTGCCGGGTGGTATGCCACCGCTTCCCGACGGCTTTGCCGCCAAGTACACGCGTGAAACAGCCGGCAGTGACGATCCCAGCCGCTTCGCCAGCAAGGCAGAATTGATGGAAGCCTATCGCACGCAACGCGCGGCGGCAGTCCAGGCACTCTCGAAAGTCGGCGATGCCGACTGGCAGAAAGAGAGCGGCTTTAGCTACGCACCGACCTTGGCCGACCTGTACGCGCTGATCGGCAGCCATTGGCTGATGCACTGCGGCCAGTGGGTCATCGTCCGCCGAGAACTGGGCAAGCCTGTCGTCATCTAGAAGATTGATCCTCATGCTGAGCCAAGCGAGCCGCACCGCCGATTTTCCAGGTTTGTCAGGTCTGCACTACCTCAACACGGCGGCCGAAAACATTCCGCCGCGTTGCGTGGGCGAAGCCCTGCAAAACTACTGGCGCGACAAACAACTCGGCATGCGCGGTCGCGACGCCCACTTTGCAACCTTCGCCGCCTGCCGCGAAATCGCTGGCCGCATGGTCGGTCTGCCGGCGGAGAACGTGTCGTTCTGTTCGTGCAGCTCCGAGGCCTACAACCTGTTAGCCTCGGCTCTCCAGTTGTCGACCGCCGACGAAGTGATCATCAACGATCTCGACTTTCCTGCGGGAGCCACGCCTTGGCTCGCCAGCACGCAGCCGCCGGGCGTGCGACTGTGGAAATCGCAGCAGGGTGCGCTAGTCGTCGACGACCTGGTTGAACTGCTGACGCCGCGCACCAGGTTGGTGCAGCTGTCGCTGATCAGTTTTTATAACGGCCACCGCGTCAACTGGGGCCAAGTCGTCGCGGCCGTGCGCGCCCACGCGCCACAGGCCGTCTTAGCGCTCGACGTCACCCAAGCCCTCGGACGCGTGCCGGTCGACGCCCGCGCTGCCGACATTGTCATTTCGAGCACGCATAAGTGGGCCCTGGGAATTCACGGCGGTTGCGTCGTGGGTATACCGAGCGAGAGCGCCGACCGTCTGACGACGCATGCCGGCGGATGGTACCACTTGGAAAATGCATTTGGCTCGGACCGCTTTGAACGCGCAGAGCCGAAACGCGGCGCCGACAGCTATTCGGTCGGCATGCCGAACTTTGCCGCGATCTATGCCTTGAACGCGGCCCTGCGGTATCTCGCCGACGTCGGCCTGCGGGCAATTGGTCAACAGGCAGATCCGTTGGTCGCCGACTTGGACCGCTCGCTTCGCCAACTGGGCCTCGAGCCGATGTGTCCTTACGATCCGAAATTGCCCAGCGGCATCGTCGCCTTCCAACATCCGCGGGCGGATGAAATCCACGCGGCGCTGCTGGAAGAGAATGTTCACGTGATGTTCCACGCCGGTCGCATTCGCATCGCGGTCCATGGCTACAACACGGCCGACGACACGCAGCGGCTGCTCGAAGTCGTTGCCCGCTTCGCTGGTTAAGGCCCAGAACGTCAGCTGAAGAAAACCTGCTCCGCGGTGGACCGCAGCAGGCTGTCTCGCTGGGCGGTCGAGAGCGTGGGCAGATGATCGCGTATCAAGCCAATCGACGCGGCATAAGTGTGCTCGCCTTGAACCTGATACGGACAATCGGATGCCCACATCAGCCGCTGGGCGCCGAACTCTTGGACCAGGCGCTGGATCATCGGCAGCAGATCGGTGTACGGCGGTTGCTTCTTGCCCAGCGCGTAGAAAGCGGAGGTCTTTACAAAGACGTTTCCGTACTTTGCCAGCCGGCAGAGGTTGTCCAGGTCGCGGGGATCGATCGTGCCTGACATGCCGATGCGCGCAAAATGGTCGATGACGACCCGCGTCCGGGGATACTGCTGGCACATTTCCAGCACGGCAGGCAGCGCGTCGGGATTAGCCAACAGACACATGGCTTGGCCGAGGTCGGCAGCGGTCGACCACATGGCTTTCATGCCTGGCGAATTCTTCCAAGCCTCTGCCTTCGCTTTGTCGGTATACAAGCGGAAGCCGCGCACGCCTTGCTGGCGGAGCGTCTTCATCTTGTCAGGCGTGTCGGCCGCGTTCTCGTCGACGATGGCCACGCCCGAAAACACACCTGGATACCGCTCGATCGCCGCGAGCATGTAGCGGTTATCGAAACCGTAAAAGCTCATCTGAATCAGCACGATCCGCGCGACGCCGGAAGGTTTGCTGTGCGCGAAGAGTTCCTCCGGCGTAAAGCTGGCCGGCACCATGTCTTGTTTGGAGTAGCCGCTTGCCAGCGGATACGTGTCGGTGTCGGGCGTCCAGATGTG
>JBQCJB010000857.1:0-7991 GCA_051953155.1 Aureliella sp.
GGCCCAGCCCAAGTGGGTTTCCAAAATCTGACCCACGTTCATACGGCTGGGAACGCCCAGCGGATTGAGCAGGATCTGCAGCGGCGTGCCGTCGGGCAGGTGCGGCATATCTTCGATCGGCAGCACCTTCGAGATCACACCCTTGTTGCCGTGGCGACCTGCCATCTTGTCGCCGACGCTGATGACTCGCTTGGTGGCGATGTAGACCTTGACCATCTGCAGCACGCCGCTGCGGAGTTCGTCGCCGCGCTTCATGCTGTTGAGCCGACGATCGCGCTTGTCGATCGCTTCTTCGACCGCTGGCCAGAGTTGCTTGTGTAGCTTGCGCACTTCGGCGTGATGTTTTTCGTCGAGCCGGTTGAGCAAGCGCGACAGATTGAAGGCTTGAGCCCGTTCGGCGACGTACTTCGGATCCTGGCCGCCCGACAGGGGTGAACCGTCATCGTCGGTCAGTTTGAGGCTGACCGCCTTTTCGATCTCCTCGATCATGCTCGAGAAGGCCTGCGAGATTTCGGCGTTGCCCTCGGTCTCGATTTGCTTGAGTTCTTTCTCGAAGACCTTGCGCTCGTCTTCCGAGAGGCTCATCCGGCGGCTGAACTTCTGCGTGTCGATGACGATGCCTTCGATGCCCGAGGGGACTTCCAGCGAATCGTTCTTCACGTCCTCGCCAGCCCGGCCGAAGATCGCGTGCAGCAGTTTCTCTTCGGGCGTCAGCTCGGTCTTGCTCTTGGGCGAGACCTTGCCCACCAGGATGTCGCCCGGGCGGACGTAGGTGCCGACTTGGACGATACCGGTTTCATCCAGGTTGCGGAGCGCCTTTTCGGAGACGTTGGGGATGTCGCGGGTGAACTCTTCGCGGCCGAGCTTGGTTTCGCGGATTTCGACGTCGAAGTCTTCGATGTGCAGCGACGTGTAGGTGTCGGCCCGCACCAGGGCTTCGCTGATGATGATCGCGTCTTCGTAGTTGTAACCGTCGAACGACATAAAGCCGACCAGCACGTTGCGACCGAGTGCCAGTTCACCTTGATAGGTGGCAGCCCCGTCGGCGAGCACTTGGCCCTTCTCGACCTTGTCGCCCGGCTTGACGATCGGTTTCTGGTTGAGGCACGTGCGCTCGTTCAGACCCTGGAACTTCTTCATCGTGTAGACGTCCGGGCCGATCTCGATGCGGCTGGCGTCGACGAAAGTCACTTTGCCGGCGCGGCGGGCGCGGACGACCATGGCGCTGTTGTGGGCCACTTCCTTCTCGAGTCCCGTGGCCACGATCGGCGGCTCGGTCACCAGCAGCGGTACGGCTTGCCGCTGCATGTTCGAACCCATCAAGGCGCGGTTGGCATCGTCGTGCTCGAGGAACGGAATCAGGCCGGCGGAGACGCCGACCATCTGGCTCGGAGCGATGTCCATGTACTGGACTTCTTCCGGCTGGACGATCTGGAAGTCGGCGCGGTAGCGGGCGATCAAGTTCGGGCCAGTCACCAGGGCCAGATTTTTTACTTCGGTGTCGGCCGGGCAGATGTATACGTCGGCTTCCTGATCGGCGCGGAGCCATTCGACTTTGTCGGTCAGTTTGCCAGCTTCGATACGGCGGTAGGGCGTTACCAGGAATCCGTACTCGTCGACGCCGGCGTAGATGGCCAGCGAGCTGATCAGACCGATGTTCGTACCTTCAGGCGTTTCGATCGGGCAGATGCGGCCGTAGTGCGAGATGTGCACGTCGCGGACTTCGAAGCCGGCGCGCTTGCGGTTCAGACCGCCGGGGCCGAGGGCCGACAGGCGGCGCTCGTGCGTCAGCTGGCTGAGCGGGTTGGTCTGGTCGACGACCTGCGAAAGTTCACCGCGGCCGAAGAAGTACTCGATGGCCGCGCTGATGCTCTTGGGATTGACCAGGCTCCGCGGCGACATCTCGTCGGCTTCCTTCATGCTCATCCGCTCTTGGACCGTGCGGCGGAGCTTGAGGAATCCTTTGCGCAGTTCCTCGCTGGCCAGCTCGTCGATCGTGCGCAGGCGACGGTTGCCCAGGTGGTCGATATCGTCGAAATAACAGCCCGAGTCGGGATCGAACAGGTTGATCATGTAGGTGATCGACGCGATCAGATCCTCGGGGCGGAGGGTCATCTCGTCCTCCGGTACGTCCAGCTTCAGCTTGCGGTTGATGCGGAAGCGACCGACGCGGCCGAGCCGGTAACGGTTGACGTCGAAGAATTTCTCGTGGAACAGCGTCCGCGCCTTTTCCAGTTGCGGCGGGTTACCCGGACGCAGGCGCTGGTAGATGCGCAGCAGCGCCTCTTCGTGGCTGTTGGTGTTGTCTTCGGCCAGGGCGTTGACGATCAGCGGCGTGCGCGGGGCTTCCATGACTTCGATGCTGGTCAAGCCGCAGGTGGCGATCGTCTCGGCCACGTTTTTGAGGATCTTGGTGCCCGCTTCGATGATGATCTCGCCGGCGCGATCCGAGTCGCTTGGGTAGACCACGTCATCGACGGCGACTTTGTTTTCCAGTTTGGCGGCGCTGCGGCCGTCGACGATCTTCTCGGTCTTGGTCTCGTAGAACGCGCGGAGCAGTTCGGTGTCGGTGCTGTATTTCGGGCTCATCGCCCGCAGCAAGGTCATCACCGAGAACTTGCCGCTTTGATCGATGCGGACGCTGAGGCTGTCTTTTTTGGTGACGTTTATTTCAATCCAGCTGCCGCGTTCGGGAATGACGCGGCAACTGGGCAAGCGCCGGTCGCTGGTGCCGTCGAGCTCTTCGACGAAGTCGACGCCCGGGCTGCGGTGCAGCTGGCTGACGACGACGCGCTCGGCACCGTTGATGATGAATTCACCGCCGCCGAGCATGATCGGAATGTCGCCCAGATAGACTTCTTCCTCGATCGGCGATTCGCGGTTCAGACGCAGCCAAACCTTCAGCGGCTTGCCGTAGGTCAAGCGCAGCTGCCGGCACTCTTCGGGCGTGTAGCGCGGCTTGCCCAACTCGTATCGCAGGTACTCCAGCGAAACCGTCTTGTCAAAGCTCTCGATCGGAAAGATTTCCCGAAAGACGCTCTCCAGGCCATGGTTCTTCCGCTTGTCGGAAGGAATATCTTCCTGCAAAAACGCTTCGTAGCTGTGCGTTTGCAAGTGGGTCAATTCCGGAATCGCCAAAGCGTCTAGCCCGGACCCGAACCTGCGAACTTGCGTAGGATTGAGACGTCGCTGGGAAGAGGTGGCCATTGGGGAAGGGATCTCCTAAGTGAGTCCATGAAAAAGAAATCGGCTAGCCGCAGTCGGCGCGCACGCCGAGCCCAGAGCTGAAGGACCTATCCTGCGAAACGCTTGAAGACAGTCCTGACACAAACCGCGCCGGAAGAAGATGAACCAGTTCAACAGATAGCGAGCCCGAGCCGAAAACCACAAATGGAAAATATAACGCGGCCAGCCGGAATAGGTAAACCCCAATCCCGGCAGGCGTGCCGCAAATATTTTTACGTACGCGTCCCCCTCCCCCTCGTTTAGAGCGGGCTAAGGGCGTTTACTGCGACATAATGCTAGTATCAGACTCCCGAGAACCGGGGGCGGGCGTGAGGCCCCCGCGACTCAGCGCACAAGCGCACCGCGCGCCGGCTGCGCTCCTTCGTATCGGATGCCAGCTGGCGGCGGCGAGAGTGCGGTCTGGACTAGTGCGGGATAATTCGGTCGCGGCGCCAGGCGAGCGCCGCGACCGGTTTTTTCAGATGGCTTTGCGGTCGGCGCATGCGCGCTAACCGGCAAAGCCCCGCTGTCGCTGCGGCGGTCGCTTACTTCAGTTCGACCGTGGCGCCGGCTTCTTCCAGTTCCTTCTTGATCTTGTTGGCGTCGTCCTTGGAGGCGCCTTCCTTGATCTTGGCCGGAACGCCTTCGACCAGCTTCTTGGCGTCCATCAGCGACGCGCCGGTGATGTTCTTGACGACCTTGACCACGTTCAGCTTGTTCTCGCCGAAGCTGGTCATGACGACGTCGAACTCGGTCTGCTCGACCGGTGCAGCCGCGGCTCCACCTTCGGCCGGAGCGGCCATCATGACGGCGCCGCCGGCAGCCGGTTCGATGCCGTGCACGTCCTTGATGTAGTCGCTCAGTTCCTTGGCCTTCTTCAGCGTCAGGCCAACCAACTTGTCACCCAGTTCCTTGATGTCGTCTGCGAATGCGGTCTCGGACATAATTCTCTAACCTCGTTATCGAAAGTAAATGTGTTTTGTGGAATGCGTTTTCGGATTGTCGTCGGTGGTTGCGAGAAAGCTCGCGCTCGAAGCGATTCAGCCCGTGGGGCTGGATAGATGTGCTATGACGGCGTGGCCTCCTCCTTTTCAGCCGGAGTGTCTGCTGCCGAACCCTCGAGCTTTTCAACCAGCTTCTCGAGTTGGCTTGCCAGTTTCCCGCCAGAGGCGAGCAGCTGCGAGGACAGACCACTGCCGGGCGAGAGGAGTTGACCGATCAGGATCGAGATCTGCTCGACACGGCTCGGCCACTTGCTGATGGCCAGGACTTGCTCGGCGCTGAGCGCGTCGGAGTCCATCACGCCACCCTTGATCTCGAACTTCTCGAAAGTCCTCGACTTGTCGATCGCGGCGATTTCTTTGGCCAGGCTGACAAAGTCCTCCGAGCCCCAGACGATCGCCATCGAGCCATCGCGGTTGTCGAACATCGGCCGCAGGCTCGTGCCCTCGGTCGCGCGGCTGGCCATGCTGCGCTTGACCACCAGCATGCTGATGTTCTTCTCGCGGAGCTGCTTGCGGATGTTGAAGGTCGAGCCCGAGTCCATGCCGATGACGTTCACCAGGATGGCGTCGGAGACTCCTTCGAGCCGCTTATGGATGTCGCTTGAAATCAGATTCTTTACGTACTTACTCACCGGTCAGCTCCTTAAGCGGCGACGCGCACACTGGGTGTCATCGTAGCGCACAATGCGACACTCTTGACATACGTACCCTTGACCGCATTCGGCTTGAGGGACTGCACGTAGTTCAAAAAGGCTTCGATGTTCTCGGCCAGCTTCTGCGGGTCGAAGCTCAGCTTACCGACGACGGCGTGCAAGTTGGAGCCCTTGTCGTTGCGGAACTCGACCTTACCGGCCTTGTACTCGCGGACGACGCGGCCGACGTCCGCGGTCACCGTACCGGCCCGCGGCGAAGGCATCAAGCCGCGAGGGCCGAGCACCTTGCCGAGCGGACCGACCAGACCCATCATGTCCGGTGCGGCGATGCAGACGTCGAAGTCGGTCCAACCGTCCTTGATCCGCTTGGCCAGGTCTTCCTGGCCGACGGCGTCGGCGCCCGCCTCTTGAGCTTGCGTCGCCAGGTCGCCCTTGGCGAAGACGACCACGCGCTGCGCCCGGCCGATGCCGTGCGGCAGCACGACCGAACCGCGGACCAGTTGGTCGGCTTGGGCCGGATCGATTCCCAGCCGCACGTGAATTTCGACGCTCTGGTCGAACTTCCGCGCCGGGAACTGCTTGAGGACCTTGATGGCTTCGGCCAGGGGCAACGGCTCTTTACCGTTGGGTGCCTTGGCGAGCATCGATTTCATTGCCTTGGATGTTTTAACCATGACTTGCCTAGCCCTCCACCTCGATGCCCATGCTGCGTGCAGTACCTTCGATCATGCGCACTGCGTGCGGCAGGTCGCGGGCGTTCAGGTCGGCCATCTTCTTGCGGCAGATGTCTTCGATCTGCGCCTTGGTGACCTTGCCGACTTTCGTCTTGTTCGGAACGCCCGAGCCGCTGGCGATGCCGGCTGCTTGTTTCAGCAGCGAAGCGGCCGGAGGGCTCTTGGTCACGAATTCGAAACTGCGGTCCGAATAGACCGTAACGATCACCGGAATCGGTGTCCCGTTGTACTCTCGCGTCCGCTCGTTGAATTGCGAGACGAACTGGCCGAGATTGATACCGTAACGACCAAGCGAAGTGCCGACAGGCGGCGCGGGGGTGGCTTGACCCCCGGGCACCTGGAACTTCGCTTGTCCTACCATTTGTTTTGCCATAAGACGCCTGTTACTCCACTATCTGCGATTTATCTGCGATCGATGGACGTTTTCTTGGTTGCTCGGATTGTTTTGCCCGGAAGGTCTTGCTCTGGTCGTTTCGTTTCGCTCTCGGCTGGTTCGGCCGCAGCGATTGCTCGGCGGCTGCACCCTGCGCTGGGGCGGCGAGCGCAGGGTTGGTTTTTCGTTGCATCGAAGCTCGGCTTGCGAGCGGCTTAGCCACTCGGGGCCGATGGGGCCGGCTGTCGAGCGTCCGCGATTCTTTTGGGGAGCTGGCGAGCGTCACGATCCACAGGCCAGTCTCGACGTTTGCGGCCTCGCTCTTTAAACAGCTTCGACTTGCCAGTGGTTCAGTTCCACGGGCGTCGAGCGCCCGAAGATGCTGATCATGACCGTGATTTGCCCGTTGGCCTCGTCGACTTTCTCGACATCTCCTTCGAGGTTCTGGAAGTAGCCTTCCTTGACGCGGACGCGGTCGCCCACCCGGAACGGGATGGCTGTCTTGAGCGCGTGTTCGCCTTCTTCGGCCGGCCGGACCGATTTGATGATCCGCTCGACGTCATGCGGGTCCATCGGCGTCGGCTTGCCGCCGGAGCCCGTGAAGTCGCCTACGCCTGGAGTCTCGCGAACCAAGAACCACGAGTCGTCGTTGACCGTCATGTAGATCATCAGGTAACCGGGGTAAAGCTTTCGCTTGACCACGCGCCGCGTGCCGTTGCGCGTGAAGGTCACCACGTCTTCTGTCGGGATCAAGATCTCGCCGAAGCTGGGCTCCATGCCAGCCAGCTTGATGCGCTTGAGAAGCGCGTCGCGAATGCTGTCTTCGCGATTGAAGGCCACCTTCAAGATATACCAGTCCATGGGACTGGGCGCGGCCACTGATTGTTCAGATTCACTCACCGTTCGGACCCCCATGCCAGTACAGGCGATCGTGCAATCGGAAACTCGCAAAACGCCACGACGCGTTTGCTCCCGATCCACCAATCTCCTGGCTAGGAAGAATGCCAAGACAAAAACTTGCGCCAACCGCTTGGTGCCGATCGGCAGACGCGAAATTGTAGTGGTCTGGCAGATTCGCGATAGCCCAGTTTTCCAGCCGGCAGAAAAAAAGAGCCCGCTCGTCGCCAGGTGCCAATTTGCCAGATTTTTCTGGATTCCCCTTTTGGTGTCGCTATATTGCGGTTGGGAAGGGTGCTGCCGAAAGATGCCTTGCTTCGTTGTTCCGTGTCTTTCCGAATTGGGGAAAGGGGCTGAGTATGCGTTCTTGGGCTTCGGTTTCAAGTTACGGCTTAGGAGACTTTCTTTCGCCGGCCCCGGGGCGACGGCGGCTCGCACGCGTCGCGGCGCGGCGAGCCCGCTGGGTGTGCCTGGGCGCGTGGGCGGCCTTATTCGCCTTGGCTTGCCCAGGCTGCGGTTCCGGTGACGGGCTCAACCGCAAAGCCATTTCAGGCATCGTCACCGTCGATGGCCGCCCGGTCCCTAACGGGTCGGTCGGTTTCGAGCCGCTGGTCTCCGGCGGTGTCGGCAGCGGCGCCGTGATTACCGATGGCAAGTACGCGATCGGCAAGGACGATGGCTTGCCGCCGGGCAAATACCGCGTGCGGATCACCGGTGATGAAGGCGAAAACTTCGGCGTCTCCGAGGGCAAGATGCCGGGCGATGAAATCATGCCGCCGCGGAAGTCGCTCGTACCCGCCAGCTGGAACTCGGGCAGCAAACAAGAGATCGAGGTCAAGGACGACGGTCCCTTCGAGTTCGACTTTGCCATCGATACCAAGAAGAAGTAATGCGCCGCAGCGTTGTTATTCGTTTCGCTCCGACGCCACATTCACGAGTCCTCGCAGGAGCCTGAGCCACACCGCTGGTTTGCATCCACTGCTTCTCCGACTCCGTTCCGCACTGCGTTTTTTCTGTCTTCCTTTCTTTTTGAAGGAGTCTTTCGATGAAACGTTGGAAACAGGGGTTTACGCTGGTCGAACTGCTGGTGGTCATCGCCATCATC
>JBQCJB010000858.1:0-2520 GCA_051953155.1 Aureliella sp.
ATGATCGCCAAGCTACAGACGCTGTAAAAAAATTCTCTTCGATCCGCGACCTGCGGCCCCAATGACGCTCGAGCTGCGCGAGGGTTTCTTCTTGCTCTTCTATGTCTGCGGCCTCTCCCCGTCGGGCTAACCCGGCGCGACGAATTGCGTTTGCCCGTCACGCTCGGCTTACTCTCCCCGAAACGGTCCAAGCGGGGAGCGAGCAGGAGACGGTGTCCTATGTCGGCACCTTGCCAGCCGCGCTTTTCGCCAAGCGGATAGCGCAAAGAGCGGCGGCAGACTTGTAGGCCTTGGACTTGGCCAAAAGGACGGGCACCTCTGGTTGCCGTGCTTGTTGCACAGGAGGGGAGATTGCGAGTAGTGGGAAAATAGAGAACGCCAGTTGCGGGAAAGGCGAAAAATCGAGCCGTTCTATTGAGTAACGGAAAAGAAAGGTTAAGCTTTGCGTAATGTCATTGCGTCGCGTGTGACCGAAATCTTTCTTTCCGATCCTGGTGAGGTGACGAGATGAGTACGAGACGGCGCGGTTTTACGTTGGTCGAGTTATTGGTGGTGATTGCCATTATCGGCATTCTGGTGGGTTTGCTGCTCCCAGCCGTGCAGGCCGCGCGCGAGGCGGCGCGACGCATGCAATGCAGTAACAACTTGAAGCAGATCTCATTGGCGGTGCTGAACTACGAGTCGACTTACAAACACTTCCCGGCTCGCCAGTCCGGCACGGGCTCGATCGCTGCCGGGGCACACCGGCTGCGCGTTAGCATCTTCACGGCGCTGTGTCCCTTTTACGAGCAGCAAGCCCTGTACAACACAATCCTGGCCAATCCGAATTCCGTGCCCTGGGATAACAAGCTGTGGTGGAATACGCAGGTCCCAGGCCTGATCTGCCCGAGCGACGCGTACAGCCCGACGACCGACGCGCGCGGCAGCGGTGCACCGAACGGCCGGTGCAGTTACGCAGTCAACGGAGGCGACAATTATCTCAATTCGGTTGTCAGCCCGGCGGAGCGCACCAATCTGTCGCTCTCCTGGCAAACCCAGCCGATGCGCAATCGCGGTGTTTTCGGCCGGCACGATTATCCCAAGATGGGAGACATCGTGGATGGCACGACCAACACGCTGATGGCGGCCGAACGCTCGATTCCGACCAGTCGAGTCGATCGCGGAATGGTCATCGTCGATGCCTCCGGTACGAATCTCAACACGTACGTTCCTCTGAGCTGTCGCGCTTTTTGGCTGGGTAACCAATACGCCAGCTCGGCGGCTCCCTTTACCCAAGACACTTCGCCTGGTTGCCGCTGGGGTGACGGGGCCGCGTTCTTCGCTGCCTTCACCACGATTCTGCCGCCCAATACAGCTGTGTGCCTGCTCGGCGATCCCAACTGGCAATCCGGTGGCGGTCACTATGCTCCGGGGATTTGGACTCCAACCAGCCAGCACAACGGCGGCGTCATGGCTTCGATGTGCGACGGGAGTGTGCGGTTCATCAGCGACAGCATCGACACGGGCAACCAGTCGGCCGTCGCCCCGGCGTTCAACGGCGGAGGCATGAGCCCATACGGCGTTTGGGGCGCGATGGGCACCAAAGCCGCCGCGGAAACCTTCACGCTTCCCGATTAAGCGCGTCTCTAGAGGTAGCGCGCTCGTTCACTTCCACATCCTCGGGTTCACGCCTTTCGTTGGGAAGGTACAAGTCTTGAAAAAACTACTGTTACTGTTCGGGTTGGTCGCCGGCCTAGGATGCGGGCCGGTTGACGACGGGCTGCCGCGCACCGTCAAAGCCACGGGAGTCGTTCTCTGCGACGGCAAGCCGCTCGAGGGGGCCGCGATCGTGTTGATGCAGGATAGCGGCAGCAACTTCGCTCGCGGCATTTCGGATGCCAGCGGCAATTTCTCGCTCAATACCTTCGAAACCAAAAGCGGTGCTGTGCCGGGCGCCTACAAGGTAACGGTGTCCAAAACGGTGACCGTCGACAAGGCAACGCCTGCCAGCGTTCCCAAGACGCTCGCCGAGGACTCGCAGCACGCAGCGGAAGGAGACGAGGGGCGAGGCAGCGCGTCGTGGGTCAACGATCTCCCCGACAAGTACAACAGTCCGGCCACGTCCGGATTGTCGGTGACGATCCCCGAAGAGGGCACCTCCGACATCCGGCTCGAGCTGACTCGCAAGTAGCCGGCGGCGGATCCAAGCCTTGCCAGTCCGCTCGCAGCCCCCCAATAGCCGCTGGCCAACAGGCACAGCTTGGCCGATATTTCTCCTGTGCCAGACAGCGCTGGTGACCGCGCTGCTCTGGCCTGTTTTGCGAACTGCCCCGCATGCATTGCCGACCTCCCTCGCGCGGTCGTCAATCACGGTGCCCATGTTCAACGCGTGGACGATCTGGTGGAACGCGGATCGGCTACGGCATTTGGGGGCTGGCTACTGGGACGCGCCGATTTTCTATCCCGAGCGCGGCATGTTCGCCTGTTCCGATCCCCAGCCGGCAACGATGATCGTCGCCCCGTGGCTTTGGCTGGATCGGT
>JBQCJB010000859.1:0-7151 GCA_051953155.1 Aureliella sp.
GAGGCGTGCAGACCGCCGGCGGCACGGTCAGCTTTGACCACATCGAATCGTTGACGGCGGCCGCTATCCTGGGTTGTCCATTTTTGGTTTTGGGGACCAATGGCGATGACGACATCACCGTCATCGCTCGCGATGGCTCGACGCACGCAGGCGCCGACGGCATGCAGGACATGACCTTTTCGGTTAATGCCGGTCTGAATGTGCTGCTGCTCAATCAGGCCGACCTGTATATCGATGGGCTATCGGGTGACGACGACATCGTGGTCCGCTCTGCCGCGCCGAACGAAGCGGCTTGGGATGTCAACGTGCGCGTCGCCGGTGGACCGCCGTCGATCGGCGCTCCTCTGGCTGCTGACCGGCTGGTGCTCGAGACGCCGAATCTGGCGGGAGGTTTTGATAACGTCGTCTTCAATCCAACGGGCGCCGATAGCGGTAATCTCGTTATCGACGAAGACGGCAACGGCGTTTATGACGCAGCCGGTACCGATTCGCTGATTACGCTGGGCAGCTTCGACTTTACCTGCCCGCCGGCGGCGTTCACTTACGCCTCGTCGGCCGGCGGCGTCGAGCGAATCGAACTCGATGGCCAGGGCGCTCCGGCGATCGACGATAACTTGATCATCAACGGTACGGCGGCCGACGACACGACGATCGTCCAGCCTACCGGCAGCGGCACGGGCACGTTTGCCTCCGATGCAAGTCCGCAGATGTTCTTCCGCTCTTTTGACGCCTTGACCGTAAACCCTGGCGCCGGAGGTTTTGATCTGGTGCAGATCGAAGGCCCCGCAGGCCCCGACACGGTGACCTCCGACGCGACGACCATTACGCTCGGCGGCGCAGTGACGCTCGGCGCGGGCATCGATCAGTTGAATCTCCACACGTTCGATGGCAACGACAGCGTCGACCTCGACCTGGCCATCGCGGGGTTGAAGAAGGTTATCGATCTGGGCGCGGGCAACGATTCGGCTAATCTGCTCGGACTGGCCATCGATCCGGCCGATCCGACGATCTACGGCGGCGACGGCGACGACGTGATCATCGGCAGCCCGAACCCCGATTTGATTTTCGGTGGCACGGGGAACGACACGTTGATCGGCGCCGGCGGCGTCGACCAACTCTACGGTCAAGAGGGCAACGATGTCCTAGGCAATCCATCGGCAGCTGCCAATGGCGTGGCTGACGATCCCGGAAACGATTTCTTCTACGGTGGTGCTGGGTCCGACACGTTCGTCTGGGAACCGGGCGATGGCAGCGACACGCTCGAAGGTGGCGCCGGTGAAGCCGATGTGCTGGTCTTCTTCGGCAGCGGCGCGGCCGAAACGTTCAACATCTTTGGCAAGCTGAGCGATCCGACGCGGGCTGTTTTGTTCCGCAGCGTCGGCGCTATCACGCTCGACATGGCCGGCATCGATCAAATCAACTTGAGCGGTGGCGCGGGGGCGGACGCTTACGTCGTCGGTCGAGCCAACAATGGCGACTCGGGCAGCGCGCCGGCGCCGACCAGTCCTTACACCGATCCCACCGCCAGCCTTAGCGACCTGTCGGCCACGGAGCTGCGCGCGATCAATATTACCGAAGCCGCCGATGCGGCCGATACCGTATTCGTCGACGGCCGCCCGAGCGATGATCACATCGTGGTCAGCGCCGAAGATGCGACCGCGCTGCAGGTGGCTGGATTGCCCTACGCAGTGCGGATTCTGGGAGCGACTACGGCCGATCGGCTGACGATTCGCGGCAATGGAGGTGACGACACGCTCGAGAGCTCCAACCCCAGCGGCGGCGGAGCTGCGAGTGTCGAGGCGCTGATCGGCATTACTCTGGCCGGCGGCGCCGGGAACGACCGGCTGTCGGCCGACGCGATTCTGATCGGTGGCATCGGCAACGACTTCCTCGAAGGTGGCGCCGGCGACGATCAGCTCTTCGGCAACGAAGGGGAAGACACGCTGCTGGGAGGCGCAGGCGCCGACACCTTTGATGGTGGCAGCGGTGTCGACACGATTCTGGTGCGAGGCACTCTGGGTGATGACGCGATCGATATTTCGCAGACCGCCCCGACCACGCTGGTTCACACCGTCAACGGCGACGTCCAAACCGACACGCTCGTGCTCAGCGGCACGACGCGGACGGTCGAGCGCGTGTTCGTCGATGCCGATGGCGGCAGCGACACGATCCGCGTCCAGTGGGCCGATGCCCTGGGAGTCGACGGTGACGTCAACGCTCTCCGCGTCGACGTTGACGGTGGCCCAGGCGCCGTGGGCGATCGCCTGGGCGTGGTCGATCTAGGCACCGGCGATCTGATCCTGCGGCACAATGGAGCGACCAATGACAGCGGGGCGATGACCATCGGACCGGGCAACGCCGAACCGCTGGTAGCGACGTATGTGAACGTCGAAACCGCCCAGCCGATCGCAGGTGCCGGGGGTGATGTGGTCGTCTTCAAACACGACCCGTTCGAACTGAACGATGCCCGAACCATCGCCACGTTCCTGGGTGCCGGCGACGCGATCAACGTCGATCCGACGATCGACCCGGGCGCCGATCCGATCTTCGGCTTTCCAGCCGATGAAGATTGGTATCGCGTAGTCGCTGAGCACACCGGCGTGCTCGATTTTCAAGTCTACTTCCGGCAGGTCGGTCCAGTGCCCAGCGGCCGACCGGGGCTGCCGGCCTCTGGCAACCTCGATATCGCAGTCACCGACGCGGCGGGCAATCCGATCGCAGGCTTTGGCGCCAACGACGCCACCGACAACGAACGCGTGCGCATTCCGGCTGTGGCGGGACAAACGTATTACCTGCGAGTCTTCGGCAGTGGCGGGGCGATCAACAATTACAACCTCACCGTCGATAATTCGCAGCCACCCACGCCGCGCGACATCGAACTGCTCGACAACCCGGTAACGGTCGATCCGCCTCCTTCGAACAGCGACACCGGGCGCAGCGAGTTTGACAACATCACCCGCGACACGACTCCGACGCTGGTCTTCCGGCTGGACGATGCCATCCTGCTGAACGACCTGCCGGGCAACAACGTGCCCGATACGCCGCCTGACGAAGTGATTGCCATACCGTTCCAGGCGGCAGCCGGCGCGGCGGGCTACCGCGTGGCTATTTTTGATGAAGGCAGTTCGCCGGCGCCGGGCACGCAGGTGGGTACGCCGCCACAGACGCCGCTGGGCTTTGCAACTCTGGTGTCGCCGGGCGTTTATCAGTTCACGACCCCCGTGCTCTCCGATGGATCCCACTTCTTGACGGCCCGCGTGCAGATGGTCGATCCGGCCGCGGCGCAGCAGACTGGTTTTGGCGATCGCAGTGCGGCGCTCGAGATTGTTGTCGACACGCGGCCCCCGTCGGTTTTCTTCGGCGACGCGGCCAATCCGACCGATGGTCTGCTGAAGGACAGCGACAGCGGCATTGCCACGGTGTTGGATACGTTTACCAACCGCATCACTAACGATGTCACGCCCACGCTCTTCGGCACGGCCGAGGCGGATGCGATCGTTCGGTTGTTCGTCGACCGCACCAACGACGGGTTCACGGCCGATGACATCTTGCTGGGGCAAGCGGTAGCCCGTCCCTTGGACGGCACGGATCAACATCTCGGCCACTGGGACATCACGGCCACGACCGGCTTGAATTCGCCCGACCTGGTCGCCGCGTTGGGCAAGGACGGCATCCGTCACTTGTTTGCGACGGCCGAGGACGTAGCGGGCAACGTCTCACCGCCGACCGCGCTCGACATCATGATCGATACCACGCCGCCGATTGTCTCGGCGGTCAGTTTGCCCAACGGCGATTCGGTATTCCAGCTCAAACCGACTCCGCGGCCGACGCCTCCGGTCACGTCGTTGTTTGTCACGTTTACAGGCGGTCCGCTATCGGCCGGCGGGTTCAATCTGCTCGCCGTCGATCCAGGACTGGCGACCGACGTCGGCAACTATCAACTCTTGGGTGACCACAACGGCAACATCCTGATCACCGGCGCAGCGGTGGTCAGCCAGAGCGACACGGTCGTCGTGGTGCGATTGGATTTCGCCGCGCCGCTGCCGGACGATCGCTTTACGCTGATCCTGGATGATTCGATCTCCGACGCGGCCGAGAATTTCCTCGACGGCGATTCGCAGGCACAGTCCCCTGGAACAGCCGGCGCCGTTTTGCCTTCGGGCAACGGCATCAACGGCGGCGACTTTTTGGCTCGCTTCACTGTCGACAGTCGGCCGGAGATCGGTGCGATCAGTGAAGGTTTGGTCTACACCGACATCAACGGCAACTTTCTCTGGGATCCGACGGGCAAGGACGGTGACAAGACCAACCGCGACTTCGTCTTTCAGTTTGGCCAGCTAGTCGACGCGCACTTCGCCGGCAACTTTGCACCGGCCGGGGCGGCGACAGCCAGCGGTTACGACAAACTGGGAGCCTACGGGAAATTCGCCGGCGTCTACAGTTTTATTCTCGACACCAACGACGATGGCGTAGGCGATTTCACGTCGCTGATGCCGGGGGCCTATCAGGTCAACGGCATCCCGGTCGCCGGCAACTTCAATGCAGCCCACCCAGGCGATGAGATCGGTCTGTTCGATGGCAAGTTCTGGTACCTGGATACCAATGGCAACAACCAGATCGATGTCGGCGAACGGATGGCCTCGGGCTTTAACGGCGAACCGCTGGTCGGCGATTTCAACGGAGACGGCGCCGACGATCTAGCCGTCTACAACAATGCGACCAACGTGTTCACCTTCGACACCAATCGCAATGGCGTCGCTGACTTTACCTGGAACGTAGCCGATGACGTGGGCCGCTTCGGTGGCCTGAGCGGCTTTACCGACCGACCGGTTGCCGGCGATTTGAACCTGGACGGCATCGACGACATCGGTTTGTGGGTCAAGGACCGAGCAGGCACGCTGCCGAACAACGGCGGCGAGTATTTCTTCTGGCTGTCCGATCGGTTCAATGCCAATCCGGCGATCGTGTTCGACGCCTACAGCCCCGATCCGTTAGGTAACGATCTGTATGCGGAGTTCGGCGACGAGCAAGCTTTGCCGATCTTCGGCAACTTCGACCCGCCGGTCGATAACAGCCAACCTGATGCCAATCCGCTGCACCGTGAGGACTCGCCGCTGGATATCAACGGGGACGGCTTTGTGACCGCGCTGGATGCGTTGCTGACGATTAACGTGCTGAACACGTATCCGAGCTTGCCGTCGAATAGCCCGTCGCGCGTTTACGCGACCATTGGCCAGGTGAAGGCCGATGCCAACGGCGACCGCACGATCTCGGCGATGGATGCGCTGCTGATCATCAACGCGCTGAACCAGAAGAGCGCTAGCGGAGAAGGGGAGGCGGCGGCGGTGGCATCAGCCACGCCTGCGCCGAGTCCAGCTGCGGCCGATGCGTTCTTCGCCGAACTGGCCGGCTGGGATGCCGATGCCGCGAAGAAGAGGCGGAGCTAAGCCCCGCCAGGTCAAAGCGAAATGGTCCGCCGGACTGCCGGCGGACCATCGCAAAGAGCTACTTGCCCGATATGCGCCGGTCGAGCCTTCGCGGCCCGACCGCGGGCCTTAGAACCTGAGTTCCGAGCGAAGCGTCAGGCCGCTGAAAGTCAGGTTGTCATCCATGTTCAGCAGGTTGCCGGTGCGCACCGAACTGATGTAGTCGCGGTTGGTCACGGTGTTGAACCAGGTGCTGAACAAGTAGCCGGTGGTGACCCGCACGTGGCCGCCACAGCTCTGCCAACCGACGCCCAGCTCGGTATCGACCACCGGGGTGACGCGGAAGTCTTCGTAGTGGTTGGCGATGACACCACCGCCGAACTGATTGGTCTGGGCATAATCGGCCACCCAATCGCCAGCCAGCAAGCTGCCCAAGACGCGGCCGTAGACCAAGAGACCCGAGTTGGCACTGTGCCGTTCGCCGTCCAAGCCACCGATTATACCGAAGCCATCAAAGTCGACGTCGGTGGTCACGTTGGTCAGACCCGTCGGTACCGAGATGGTTTGGTTGGCCGACAGACCCTGTTCGAGGTTGCCGTAACGCAGACCGGCGTTCCAGTTCAGCACGCCACAATCGCTGGCCCGGTAGACGCGGCGGAGCATCACGTCGGCGAACTGGAAATTGACCAGCTGGAAAGCGGTCGCCTGCAGACTTGCCGCTCCCGTAGTTGCCGTGCTCGGATGGATGACGCCTGAATTCAAGACGTTGTTGCCGGTCGCATCCATGACGCTGGTCGACTGGCCGTCCCAGCGAGTGTAGTTGAACAGAACGCTGCTGCAGTTGGAACGCGCAATCGCAAACCCGAAGCGATAGCCCAGATGTTCATCAATGTTGCTGATTCCGATCGGGCCCGTCGGGGATGCGGTCGTCAGCGGGCTGGTCTGTTCGGTCGCGTAGATCAAGTCCGAATTGCCGGGGCTGAGATAAAGCAGTTCACCGAAGCCGCCGGTGCGGTGTGCCCACCAGGGAACGCAGCACTCGGTCACGCAGCCAGTCGTGCACGGTGCGCAGTTGTTGCCGACGACCGCAGCCGGATGCGAGGCTTTGCGAACTGACGCCTCGCTGGCGTCGAAGACCGAAGGGATGTTGGTTACCTGAACGACCGGACGAGCCATCGGGTCGGCCGAGTCGAGCGTTGCCGAGCCGACCTGAGCCGCCTCGGCGCTGACGATCGGCGCCAAGTACTCGCCCTCGTCGGCCGACACCCTGCCAGCCGCCACGCTGCCTGCCGTCGCTGCCACCGCCAAGCTTGCCAAGTGACCTAAAACGCGTCGAATCCATCGGCCGTTCATCGTTCTGCTCCCTGCCCTGAGTAAGTGCTGTTTGCGTTTTTCTCGTTCCCGAGTCCAGCGCCAGTCGGCCGCACATCTGGCAGATCCGTTCAGCGCTCTTTGCGTGGCATAATGATCGGATTGCGCGCGACCCCTATCGTCGAAATATTCGCTACAGCCGGACAACCTGCTTTTCCCGAATAATTTGCCACCGAATCGGGCTGCTGCATGGGGGCTGCGCCCAGCGTGCCGCCGCTCAGATGAGAGCTTTGCTGACTGGCCATCCTCGATTTCCGGCAGCTGGAGTACATTAAGGCGGGCCGGCCGAGAGAGGCTGGTCCATGAAGCCGCTCCGTTTTTCTGCCCCCTTCCGATTTGAGATAGAAGAGTTCC
>JBQCJB010000860.1:0-8539 GCA_051953155.1 Aureliella sp.
CAAGCGTTTCCGCCGTTCGGTGCTCGCCAACGATTACGTGATGCGGCACACGGTCGAGATTCTCCGCAAAGTGCACGCCGGCCAACTTCCGTTCGACCGCACGATCAAGGTCTCGCTGACCGAGCGCCTGACCAAGGAGCAGATCACCGGCCGCATGCCGCACAATCTCAAGACGCTCGAGTATCTGCTCGAGCAGAAGCGGCAAATTTTTTCGGAGATCGTCCGTAAGAGCACGCCGGCCACTGAGAAGCGTGGGCTGATCCGCCGCTATGTGCGACTGCGCGACAAGACGATCATCCTGGCCAGCGAGCTGAGTCTGCGATCGCGGCGGATCTATCCGCTGATGCGGCAGCTGGAACAATACGCCCAGCGGATGCAGTTGCTCCGCTCGCGCATCGAGCAGCTGGAAGGCGATCCGATGCAGGCTGCCGAGTGCAATCGCCTGCGACGCGAACTGCGCCAGATCATCATGACGACCCAGGAAAGCCCCCGCGGACTGCAGGCTCGCTGCGCTGCCTTCCGCAAGCACTTCGAAGAATTCGAAGCCGTCAAACGCCAGCTCTCTCAGGGCAACTTGCGGCTGGTCGTTTCGATTGCCAAAAAGTATCGCAACCGCGGCTTGAGCTTCCTCGACTTGATCCAGGAAGGCAACACAGGCCTGATGCGCGCGGTCGACAAGTACGAATTCCGGCGGGGTTTCAAGTTCTCGACCTATGCCACCTGGTGGATTCGCCAAGCGATCACGCGGGCCATCGCCGATCAAGCGCGGACGATTCGCATCCCTGTGCACATGATCGACGTGCTGAGCCGGTTGCGCAATATCCAAAAGCGATTGACGCAGGAATTGCGTCGCGAGCCGACCGTCGAGGAGATCGGCGAACATACCGACGTGCCGATCGAAGAAATTCGCCGCGTCATGGACATTGGGCGGCATCCGATCAGTCTCGATCGACCGGTCGGCGAAGGTGAAGACAACAGCTTCGGCGAATTCATCGAGGATTCGGAAAACGACAATCCGGTCAAGAACGCCACCAATGGTCTGCTGCGCGACAAGATCGAGTTGCTGCTGAAGTCCTTGACCTTCCGCGAACGCGAAATCATTCGCTTGCGTTACGGATTGGCCGACGGCTATTCCTACACGCTGGAGGAAGTCGGCCGAATCTTCAAAGTGACTCGCGAGCGCGTGCGGCAGATCGAAGCGAAAGCGGTCATGAAGATGCAGAACCCGGTGCGAGCCCGTCACCTGGAAAGCTTTCTCAAGTCAGCCGCCTAATGGGCTGAGCTTGCCCCTACGTTCGAGTCTCCGCGAAGCGATGGCCGGCAATGGCTATCGCTTCGTGCGTTTGCCAGGCAGGAAGCATTAAAAAATTTGCATGTTGGCGAGGCCGCGCTTCGGTGGACTTCCGGGGGCGTGCCGGTGTAGCTTATAGGCTAGTGTGAACAGCGGCACCACCAGCCGCCGCTCACGTCGGACTATTCCCACCTTAGGAGACACGCTGATGTCATCGACTCGCCAAGATCTCGATTTGTCGCCCGCCGGCATTGCTCGCCGCAGCTTTCTCAAAGGCTCAGCCGTCGCGGCGGCCGCCACAGCATGTACTCCGTTGGCCCTCCGCGCCGCCGAACAGAAGAGTGATCCGGAATCGCTGGTCAAAGTTCTCTTCGACAAGCTCAACGACGATCAGCGCAAGAGCGTCTGCTTCAACTGGGATTACAACGACAGCAAGATGGGCCTGCTGCGCACGCGCGTGGCCAACAACTGGCACATTACCAAGCCGCAGGTCAACAGCGACTTCTTCACTGCTGAGCAAAAGGATCTAGTACGCAAGATTTTCGAGGGCATTGTCGACCCCGATTGGGTCGCTCGGTTCGACAAACAATTGGAAGACGACGCGGGTGGATTCGGCGAAGACCAGAACATCGCGATCTTCGGCACGCCTGGTCAAGGCAATTTTGAATTCGTGCTGACCGGTCGCCACATGACGCTGCGCTGCGACGGCAACTCGGCAGAAGGGGTCGCGTTCGGTGGTCCCATTTTCTACGGTCATGCGCCGACCGGCAACGAGGACACCGCGGATCACAAAGGCAATGTCTTCTGGCCGCAGGCCTTGGAAGCCAACAAGGTCTATCAAATGCTCGACGGCAAGCAGCGCAAGCAGGCTGAAGTGGCCAAGACGCCGCGCGAGCAGGATTCTGGCTTCCGTGGCAAGGGAGGTGATTTCCTCGGCATCCCGGTAACCGACCTGTCCTCCGACCAACGCGAGCAACTGCAAAAGACTTTGGACATGTTGTTAGCCCCCTTCCGCAAGGGCGACCGAACCGAGGCTTCCCAGTGCCTGTCCACTCAAGGCGGACTGGATGCCTGCTATCTGGCGTTCTTCACCGATGCGGACATCGGCAAAGACCGCGTCTGGGATAACTGGCGGCTGGAAGGCCCATCGTTCGTCTGGCACTTCCGCGGCTCGCCCCACGTTCACGTGTGGGTGAACGTGGCCGATCGCCCCGACATCAAGCTGAACGCTTAAAAGACTCGTCCGCCCTTCGACGGGGACGAAAGAAACTCAATCAAACTGCGGACCATGGTGCCGGTTCCTCCGGCATCATGGTGCGACTTCGGCTTGTCGGCAAACGCAGGGCCGGCAATGTCGATGTGCAACCACGGTGTGTCGCCGACGAAGCGCTCGAGAAATTTGGCCGCTGTAATTGCGCCGCCCCAACGTCCGTCGCCCACATTCTTGATATCGGCGATCTGACCGTTGATCTGATCATCGAAGAAGCGGTACATCGGCAGCGGCCAGACGTACTCGCCCGCCTGCTGAGCCGCGTTTTGAAACGCTTGCTGCAGTTCGGGATTGTTCGTCATCAAACCGGCGATATCGGTACCAAGCGCGACGACGCACGCTCCCGTCAACGTCGCCAGATCGATGATGCATTGAGGCTTTTGATCGAGAGCGACGTTCAGCACGTCGGCCAGCACCAGACGCCCTTCAGCGTCGGTGTTTTGAACCTCGATCGTCGTCCCAGCACGCGACTTGAGAACATCGCCCAGCCGCATGGACGTCCCGCTGATCATGTTTTCTACCAGCCCGACCAGACCGACGATCGGCTGCTCGACCTGTAACTGCGCGGCGGCGCGCAGCGTGGCCAATACCGTCGCCGCTCCGGCCATATCGCATTTCATCGTCAGCATGCCGTCGGTCGGCTTGATCGATAGGCCGCCGCTATCGAAGGTCACTCCCTTGCCCACCAGTGCCACCGGCGAAACCGAGCCTGTTTGCGCTGACGACCGGCCAGCGTAGCGCATGATCAACAATCGCGGCGGGCATTGCGAACCGCTGGCCACGGCCAGGAGTGATCCGCAACCTTCGCGTCGAAGGCGGAGCTCGTCCCAGACTTCGACTTCGATCTGGTTGGCCTGACATTCCGCCACTGCCCGCTGGGCGAAGTCGGTGGTGGTCATCGCGTTGGGAGGCAGGTTCACCAGTTCGCGAGCCAGCAAGATCGACTCACCTAATATTCGGCCCCGCTGAACCTGTTGCTCGTGCGGCGTGATGACGATCAACTCGTCGGCCGGCTTCAAATTCTTCTCGGTGCGAAACATGTCTTGTCCGACGGCGCCGTTGATCGCGCCACTGACCGCAGCGGCGACAAGCTCCGGTGCGGCATCGAAGGCGAGAGCGATCTTCGACCGCGCCCGGTCGGCCAGGCGTTTGGTGGCCGTGCCCGCGATACGGAACATCTCGCCTGCCCTCACCGCGGCGCTGTCGCCCCCGCCGACGACCAGCAGCAATTTCGCCCGCAGTCCGGCCGGGGCAAAGATCGGGAAGGCGCGGCCAACTTTCGTCGACAGCTCGCCATCGGCGATCAAGAGTTCGATCGTCCCGCCCAACTTCGCATCGATTTCGGCGGTGATTCCTTGCAAACCATCTTCATAGGCAATCACTACCAGCGCATCGGTCTCCAAATCGAGTGGTGAACTCGACGAAGCAGTCACTTTCATGGTACGAACGCGATCCTTTTTTGTTATCGTTGAGAGCCCCCGGCGCCCGAACCTGGGAACCAGGAAATCGGCTGCCGCGAGCCGGCAGGCAAGTAAAACGGTCGGGGTTTCTTGAATGGTCCATCATGTTACTTCATTTCTATGCTCTTGGGCTGATCCTGCTGGCTGCGTTGCCAGCTGCGTTGATGGCCAAGAACCTGCCCCACTTCCGCAGGCTGCCCCGAGTCGGCGAAGACGAATTGTCCTCCGTTCCGGCGCAGTCGCCGCGCATCTCCGTGTTGATACCGGCTCGCGATGAGCAGTCGAGCATCGGCGGATGTCTCGAAAGCGTGCTTGCCTGTCGGAGCCTGACATCGTCCGAGATGGAAGTGATCGTCATGGACGATGATTCGTCGGACGACACGCGCGCGATCTGCGAGCAGATGGCAGCGAACGATGCTCGCTTGAGCGTCCGGTCGGGCGGGGGCCTGCCTGCGGGTTGGAATGGCAAGCAGCACGCTTGCTGGCAACTGGCGCTGGCCGCCCGTGGCCAGTGGCTGCTGTTTATCGATGCAGACGTGCGACTCAGTTCTGACGCGATTCCTCGACTGCTCGCCGCCGCCAGCCAGGCAGAGGTTGATTTGCTCAGCGGCTTTCCTCGCCAGATCACTGGAACGTTTTTCGAGCGGCTGCTGATTCCGCTAATGCACTTTGTGCTTCTTGGTTATCTGCCGCTCGAGCGCATGCGGGCGTCGCCCGGTGCCGAGTTCGCTGCCGGATGCGGGCAACTGTTCTTGGCTCGGCAAACTGCGTACGCAGCCTGCGAGGGGCACAAGGCCATCGCCGCCAGTCGGCACGACGGCCTGAAGTTGCCGCGGTCGTTTCGCCGGCAGGGGCTGAAGACAGACGTCTTCGATGCCAGCGATATTGCCAGCTGCCGCATGTACCACAGCGGGCGCGAAGTGTTTCGAGGATTGCTGAAAAACGCGACCGAGGGCATCGCCAACCCGCGGACGATCGTTCCGTTCACCGTGCTGCTGGCCGGAGCGGCCGTGTTGCCGCCGGTGTCGCTCGTGCTGGCCATCGTCCGCGGCTGGAGTCCTTGGGTTATCACCGAGCTAGCCGTAGCCTGCTGCCTCTCGTGGGCGCCGCGTTGGCTGGCCATGCGACGCTTCGACCAAAGCCGCCTGAGCGCGGTTCTTCATCCTTTAGGCGTCGCCATCTTCCTCGCGATCCAGTGGCTGGCGTTGCTCTTTCAGATCTGCGGCGTCAAAACCCGGTGGCGCGGGCGGCTGTGAGCCATCGTCCGCGCCCGCGGGGTTGAACGCAAGCCCACGTCCGCGCCCGCGGCTGGCTATTCGCACTCGGCCCAGTTGCTGCCGGTCTTGATATCGACCTTCAGCGGTACGGCTAGTTCAATGACGCCCGTCATTTCCTCCCGCACCAGTTTCTCTAGAGCCGGCGCATCCTCGGGGGCGACTTCGAAGATCAGTTCGTCGTGAATCTGCAGCAGCAAGCGGGCCTGGAGCTTCGAGGCTCGAAGTCGGCGGTAGAGATTGATCATCGCCAGCTTGATCAAGTCGGCCGCAGTACCTTGAATGACCGTGTTGACCGCGATGCGTTCCGGCTCGATCAAGACGCGGCGACGGTCTTCGGAGAGCTCGCGGAAGTTGCGGACACCTTTGACCTGGCGGCGGCGTCCGAGCAGCGTCGTTACCCAACCGCAATCGCGGCAACCGCTGATCGTCTCGACGATGAATTCGCGCACTCCCGGCAAGCGCGCGAAGTATGCATCGATAAATGCAGCCGCTTCGTCTTTGGAAATTTTGAGCGCCTTGGCCAAGCCGAAGGGGCTCTGGCCATAAATGATGCCGAAGTTGATCGCTTTGGCGCTGCGCCGCTGCTGGGCGGTCACATCCTCGAGCGCGACACCGTAAACCTGCGCAGCGACCTGGGCGTGAATGTCGCGATCCAGCTCGAAGGCCTGGCAAAGGTTCTCGTCGCGGCAGTAATGAGCCAGCACGCGGAGTTCAATCTGCGAGTAATCGGCGGCCAACAGCAGCCAACCCTCCGGGCCCGCGCTGAAGGCCGAACGAATCTGGCGTCCTTCTTCGCTGCGGATCGGTATGTTCTGCAGGTTCGGATCGCTGCTGCTCAAGCGCCCGGTCGCGGCCACATCCTGACGGAACGACGTGTGGATTCGCCCCGTTTTGGCCGAGATCAATTTAGGCAGGGCGTCGACGTACGTGCCCTTGAGCTTGGTCAGCTGGCGGTACTCGATCAACTTGCCAGCGATTTCGTGCTCGTACAGCTCTTGGAGAACTTCCACGTCGGTGCTCGGTCCGGTGGCCGTGCGTTTGATGACCGGCAGACCGAGATTCTCGAACAAGATCTTGGCCAACTGTTTTGGCGAGTCGGGATTGAATTCCTCGCCGGCCAGCTGCATGATCTGCTCGCGCAGTTCCGTGATCCGCAGATCGAATCGGCCGCTCATCGCCGCCAGCTTCTCGGGCTCGACGTGGATGCCGTTGTATTCCATCTCGGCCAGCACTTCGACCAGCGGCATTTCCACTCGATCGAACAAATCCTTCAGCTGGAGTGAATCGAGTTCGTCTAGCAGCGGTTGCGTGAGCCGCCAGGGCACGTCGGCATCCTCGCTGGCGTATTCGGTGATCAGCGGCAATTCGACTTCGTCCATGCACTTCTGGTCGCGGCCCGTGCCGATCAACTGCGTGATCGGAATCGTCTCGTGATTCAGTCGCCGCTTGGACAGCTCGTCCAGGCTGTGATTCCTTCGACCCGGGTCGAGCAGGTAATCGGCGACCATCGTATCGCACAATAGTCCCGACACCTCGATTCCTTGCGAGCGGAGCACGACCAGGTCGAATTTCAGGTTCTGGCCTACTTTGCGAATCAAAGGGTCCGCCATGATCGGCGCGATCGCTGCGTTGACCGTCTCCAGCGGCAACATCGGCGTGCCAGCAGGCGCGCGGAGCGGAATGTACGCGGCTTTGCCTGGCCCCCAGGCGAACGAGTAACCCACCGGATCGGCTTGCCGCGGGCTGGTCGAAGTTGTTTCGGTGTCGAAGGCGATCACCGGTGCGCCGCGCAGATGCTGCACCAGTTCACTCAACTGCTGGTCGGTCGTCACGGCGGTGTACTGCGTCTGCCAATCCGCGATCGGCGCGTCGGGCACCGGTTCCTTTCCGAGCAGGCGTTCGGCCAGACGCCGCATGCCGTATTCCTTGAACATCGCGTCCAGTTCCGACACGTTCTTGCGGCTGAAGTCGGCGCTGCTCCAGTCCAGTTCCAGAGGCACGTCGCATCGCAAGCGAACCAATTCGCGCGAGAGCAGCGCCTGGTCGCGATACATTTTCAGATTCTCGGCTCGCTTTTGGCCGCTGACTTTGTCGGTGTTGGCCAAGATGTTTTCCAGCGTGCCGAACTGTGCCAACAGTTGCTCGGCCAGCTTCGGACCGACCAGCGGCACGCCGGGAATATTGTCGACCGAATCCCCAACCAGCGCCTGGAAATCGACGACCTGGTCGGGCCGGATGCCCCACGTGGTCTTCAACTGCTCGGGGCCGAACATTTCGTCTTTGCGAATGTTGTACAGCGTGACGCGATCGCTGAGCAGTTGCCGGCAATCCTTGTCGCTGGTAACCAAGACGCATCGCCCGTTGCCAGCGGAAACGATCGAGGCCAGGGTCGCTAGTATGTCGTCCGCCTCAAAGCCCGGAACGCCCAGCAGCCCCACGCCCAGGGCTTCGACGCCTCGGCGGATCAGCGGAATTTGGAGGCGCAGTTCGTCGGGCATCGCTTCGCGGTGGGCTTTGTATTCTTGGTACAGCTCGTTGCGAAACGTGATCTCCGACAGGTCGAAGGCGCACCACATGAACGCCGGCTGGAGTCGCTGGCGCAAATCGGCCAGATCGCGCAAAAACCCGTAGAAGGTCGCGATCGGAAAGCCCGACGGGGAGCTCATCGGCCCCATGGCGTGAAAGAGCTGATAGATCAACGAGTGCGAATCGATGACGACCACGGTCTGTCCCCGCAGGTCCGGGGTGACGCCGGGGGGCAGCAAAGTAGCCGGCGCCGGCCAACCGTCGGAAGTAGCCTGCGAAGCCGCCTCTGTAGAAGTGGCGGCGGAAGCGGCAGTTGAAGCGGACTTCGCCAGCGCGGCAGACGGCGGCACGTCGGCCGGGGGGACTGGTTTCTGGGCTGCGACGGGGCCAGCGGTCGAGGCTTCGTCAGGACTCGGGGCGGCTGCCGCCGGTTTGCGGCCTTTGGAGCCTCCGGGTGGGCTACTTTCGTTCGCAGCGCTGCTCTGGCTGGCTGGGCCCTTCCGGCTTGACCTGCCCCGTTTGCGGCCGCCGCCGCCGGGCTCGGATTCGAATCCTTCGAGCATGGGTTGCTGGTCGGACATGGCTGAGTTTCTCTTTCCTTATATCTGATCCCCACCGTACAGCGGGATTCATCGTACAGCGGGATTCATCGTGCAGCGGGATTCATCGTGCAGCGGGATTCCTGCAAGCTCGAGTTGGCAAAACTCGTCGGGCC